>JALYUS010000510.1 GCA_030853625.1 Chloroflexota bacterium | reverse complement strand
CTCATCCTTCACCATCTCCCAACTGCCCGGTTCGCCCGCCGAGGTGGTGCTGACGGAGAGATGTTCGCCCGGTTTCTGCAATTCCGCCGCAAGATCAAGGTAGGTTTTGAATGTTTTGATATTTTGCGCGCGTGCGGCGGCATCGCCCGTGAGCAGCGGCGTGTTGCCGGAGAGGCCGCAGAGGTCAATATGATGGTCGTCGTAGAGTCTGCGGATGCGCTGGCGCTCGGCGGTGTCCATCGTTGCGGCGTCGGTCGGCCAGCGGGGAATCACCGTCAGTTCGAGGCCGTCGTAGCCGAGCGCGGCGCAGTGCGCGACTGCCACATCAATCGGCGTTTTCTGCATGCCCCAGGTGCTAAAGGCAAGCAACATTCCCATAATTTCACTCCTCTTTGGTAGTGTAGGTTTCAGCCTGCCGCCCTGAATGCAGGCTGACGCCTGCTCCACCGATGCTATGCTGATGCAACACTCGGCACGAGACCGAGATGTTCGTCAATTTCGCGCTGGTAGCCATCCACGGCGCTCGATTCGACCTCTTCGATGGTAACGGGTCGCCCGGCGACCTGCGACTCAAAAAGCGCATAGACGAGGGCGACATCGCGCCGTGCCACCGCGCCAGTGACCTCCGGTTGGGCGCCGGTGCGGATGCATTCCGCGAGTTCGTAATACTCCAATGCGAGGATTTTGCGATCCGTCACCGGGAAGTCGAAGTTGTAGGTCCACGGGCGTTCGCCGCCAAAGAGTTTCGCGGCGACGGGGCTAAGACGGTAACTGGGCGCGTAATCGAGAATCCGCTGATCCATGATGTCCGTACCATCATCGAGGATGAGGCGGACGGGGCGTCCGTTGCGGTCGCCAGGCGAGACAATCGAGCCGCGTGTGCCGTAGATCGTCCGGCTTTGATAGGGAAGACCGTGGCCCGCGTGATGGTCAATCCAGTGGGCGTGCGCGCCGTTCGTGAAGTTAATCATGCCGAAGATCGCGTCTTCGCCCGTTGCCGCGAAGGAGTCGGGGAAATCCTTGCCCCACTTCTCGTAGAAGCCGCCGGGTCCGCCAGTGCTCCGTTTGTAGCGGGTCTTCTCGTAGAGGCGGGTTTGCCCGAAGGCGCTCTCAGCGTCGCCAAAGTAATACTGAAGGATGTCGGCATTGTGGACGCCGGCATCGAGCGTGATCGTGCCGGTCATTTTCTGGTGCCGCCATGGCGTGATAATCATGCTGTCGCGTCCGCCGATGCCGACTTCGAGGATGAACTGCGGATCGCCGATTGCGCCATCGTCAATCAGGGACTTGATCAGCCGGTTAATCGGGTCGCGCCGGAAGTTCTCCGCGACGGAAAGAATTTTCCCGGCACGCTCCGCCGCTTCGATGATCTTATTGCAGCCGCGAATGGTGATCGCGAGCGGCTTTTCGCACAGCGTGTGGAGGCCGAGATCGAGCAGCAGCGTCGCCGCCGCATGGTGCGATCCGGTGTCGGTCGGGCAATCCGCGCCGTCCAATTCCACTTCCGCGACCATCCGTGCGGCGTCCGTGAAGACCTGCGGGCGTAGACCAAGATGCTCCAGCGCCTCATCCGCGAGGTCTTCGGCGTTCTGGCGGTTCAAGTCGCAAACCGCGACGAGATCGGCGTTACGGAACTCCGTGCGCGCCAGTTCCGTGAATCCGGTCAGGTGCCGCCGTCCCATCCCACCGCAGCCAACAATCGCCAATCGCACCCGTTCAGTCATCATTTGTCCCTCCGTAACTTAACGATTGAAACTGCAACCGCCAAGCCGACGAGAAAGAAGAGAGTGCGCTATCGTCGGTCGTTGGCGTCCTGGTGGTTCAAATCGTTTTCATCAGGCAATTCGCACCGCGATTCCTTCCAATCCTGGCCCCGCCGCCGGGTAACGCTCCATCACGAGCGGGTCATGCCCCGGAATAATGTGCGCGGGGGAATCGGCGAGGGCGCGCACTGTGTCGAACGCATCGTACATCTCCGGCACGGTATGCACGAGGCTGAACGGGCGGTCCTCGTCAATGTTCGCGTAGTAGTGCGTCGCGTCCGACGCCAGGACGACGTTGCCCCGCGCGGTCGGCACGCGGACGACCTGCAACCCCGCCGCATGCCCGCCGACGCGATGGACGGTGATCCCCGGCACAATCTCCGCCGTCTCACGGACGTAGTGAACGCGGCGCGCGAAGTTCTCCCGCACCAAAAAGAGCACATCCTCCGGCTCGACGAGCGCGCGGAAGACGCCCCGGCCCGCGTGCCGCCCGGTCCAGAAGGCCATCTCCGATTCCTGCACGGAGAAGGTCGCCGCAGGGAAACCATCGAGGTTGCCGACATGGTCATAATGGAGATGGGTGAGGATGACGTGCCGCACCCGCGCTGCGTCAATGCCGATCAGCCGCAATCCCTCCATTGGCGTGCGGAAATGCGTGCGCTGGCGGCGGGCGGCGACCCTGGCGGTGAAGCCCGCATCCACGACGACGGTATGCTCCGGCGAGACAGCCGCCCAGACAAAGTAATCCATCGGCATCGGGCCGTCGTGCGGATCGCCCGGGTAGAAATTCTCGCCGCGTCGCGCCTCGCGCGTGGCATACTTCACCGCGTAGATCGCATAGATCGCCGGTTCGGTCATTCGTCCCTCAAACGGGTGGCGGCGGGCTTTCGTCTGCCGAACCTCTCTACTGCGGCAGGCTATAGCCCGCCGCCACCCACATTGGTAATCACTTCGTGCGTGCCATCGAGCCGCACGCCGGCCATCTCCTCAAGGATTGTCGCAATCGTCGTGTGGCACTGCTCGCCGAGACCGTGACCGATGGCGAAGCGGTAGAGTTGCTGCGCGGCGGCGGCGACGAAAAGCGGGACGGCATATTCCTGACCGAGTTCGAGGGCGATGTCCACATCCTTGCGCATCAGCCCAATCGAGAAGCCGGAGTTGAAGGCGTGGTTGAGAACGAAGGTCGGGAACTTGTACTCGCTCGACCATGACCGCCCCGTGCCACTGTTGATGACGGCGAGCGCCGTCTCGACCTCGATGCCCGCCTTGACGGCGAGTGCGAGCGCCTCGGACGTGACGGCCATCGTCGTCGCGGAGACCATGTTGTTGATCGCCTTGATCGTATGCCCCGCGCCCGTGCCGCCAACGTAGTGGATCGTTTTCCCCAGCGCCTCGAAGAGCGGGATGTAGCGTGCAAAGAGTGGGTGCGGCCCGCCGACCATGATCGTCAGGGAGCCGCGCTCCGCGCCCGCGACGCCGCCGCTGACCGGCGCGTCGAGCAGAGAGATCTCCCGCTCCGCCAGCCAGCGGGCAAGCGCGACGGTGCGCGACGGGACGGCGGTGCTCATGTCAATCAACGTGCTGCCCGGCGTCATCGCGTCACCCAGCCCTTCGGCTCGCACAACGGCGTCAATGATCGTCGAGTCAGGGAGCATGGTGATAACCGTCCGGCAGCGCGCACCGAGTGCGGCCAGCGATTCCGCCGCGTCCGCCCCATCCGTGACAGCCAGTTGCATGCCTTCCGGCGCGACATCAGAGACGACCACCGGATAGCCCGCCGCGAGCAACCGCCGCGCCATCGGCAGCCCCATATGCCCGATACCGACGATGCCGACCGTCTCCTTGTTCATACCCCGATCCTTCTCCGTAAAGTTCGAGGTTCGGAGTTCGAAGAAACGGTGTCTACCCCGAACCCCGAACCTCGAACCCCGAACCCCGAACTCAACTCGTGCCGCGACCACCCTCGTGGACTTTGATGCTCGGCTCGATTCCTTCCGCGCCAACGACTTCACGCCAGGCATCGAAGCCGGCCTGGAAGGCGACCGCGCCCGCCTCCGGGAAAGCGATCTCAATCGCTTCGAGAATTTCCTCTTTCGAGACGCCGAGATCGAGGGCGACGCGGATGTGGCTCTGGATGTGCCCCTTGCTCGCTCGCATCACGGTGAGGCTGACGATGAAGATCAGTTCCTTCGTCTTGCGATCCAGGCGACGCTGTTTGAGATATGCGGCGTCCACCAGTTCGTTCGCGGCTTTGATGAATGCGAAATCCTGCTGAACGGCGATTTTATGGTAATCGAGCACATACCCGCGCTCTGTGGCCATCGCGTCAATGTATGCCTGTTTCTCTTCGTGCGTTGCCATGCCCACTCCCTTTCGTCTGCATCGTTCATTGGCTGCGAACAATACCACACATCAAACTGCGATTGACGCTCGGTGATGCCGCTGCTACGCTCCCACACAGTACGAATCCGCTGGAGATAGCGAAAGGAGCGAACGATGGACGCGCGTAAGGCGTCATCCGCACAGAGCGATCAGAACGCGGCGGACGCCGCACCGGCATCGGACTGGATGCCGACGGAGCGGATCAGTTGGTTCCCGATCCCGGAGGAAAAGGACCTCGATCCGCGCGTGGCAGACCTCGTGCGGCGGCAACGGGAGAGATTGGGCGCGCCGAACAATGTCGTCCGCGTCCATGCGTGGCGACCGGAGGCGATGCTCCGCTGGCTTGAATTCTACGAGTACATCAACCGGGGGCCGTCCGGCCTGAGCCGGAGCGAGCGCGAGATGATCGGGGTCGTGGTCTCCGCCGAAAACCGCTGCATGTTGTGACTGACCAATCACGGCGCCGAGTTGCGGCGTCTGACCGGTGATCCCGTCAAAGTCGAGCGAATCGCGCAGGATTACCGGCGCGCGGGGTTGTCGCCGCGCGAGCGGGCGATGTGCGACTACGTCGTCAAGATCACCCGTACACCCGTCGAATGCAGCGAGGCGGACATCGAGGCGCTCCGGCCCCACGGCTTCTCGACCGAGGAGATCTACGACATCATCAACACAGCGGCGATCTACAACTTCAACAACCGCGTCGCCAGCGCGGCGGGCTTCATCCCGGATCGCGCCTTTCACGGTTCCTCCCGCGAGGAAAAGCCGAAGAATTAAGTCTGCTTGAACTCACAAGGGGATTGGGGAGTAGCACAGAGAACGCAGAGGACACAGAGGACACAGAGAAGAGAAAACTAAAAAATTTCCCCTCTGTGCTCTCTGTGTCCTCTGTGCTACGTCTTCCTCTTCTTGATGGTTTGATGATTCGATTTCATTTCCACGGAGGCGACAGATGGAGGAGCGGGCGCATATCGTGATTCCAGACGACTACAACGATGTGTATGCCACCGCGCCTGCCGTCGAGCGTCTGCGCGAGCGAGCGACGGTGACGATCTATACGACGATGCCAACGTCGCTCGATGCATGGGTGGAGCGGCTGAACGATGCGACGATCGCCGTCGCGAATCGGGAACGCATTCCGCTCAAAGCGCCGCTTTTCGACCGCTTGCCGCATCTGGAAATGATCGCGCAGACGGCGGGCGGGGGTAGCCATCTCGACCTCGCGGCGGCGACCGCGCGCGGCATCCTCGTTACCGGCACGAGTGGCGCGTCCGCCTCCACCGCCGAACTGACGATTGGCCTGATGCTGGCGGCGATGCGACGCATCCCGTACGGCGATGCCGAAGTGCGCGCCGGGCGCTGGTCCCAGTTTGTTGGGCGGGAACTGGCGGGGAAGCGGCTCGGCATTGTCGGGCTGGGCCGGATCGGCAGCCAGGTCGCGCGGGTCTGCGTGGCGCTGGGGATGGACGTGCGGGCATGGAGCCCGACGCTGACCGAAGAACGCGCGGCGGCAGTCGGCGCATCGTATCAGGACCTTGAAACACTACTGGCAGTGTCGGATGTCGTCGCGGTGCATCTGCGCCTGACGCCGACGAGTCGCGGCATCCTCACCGCCGAGAAACTGGCGCTGATGAAGCCGAGCGCGTTGTTCGTCAACACGGCGCGGGCGGCGCTGATGGACGAGGAGGCGCTGGTAGAGATGCTACAATCGGGGCGGCTCTGGGGCGCGGCGCTCGATGTCTTCGCGGAGGAACCGCTGCCGCCGGGCCATCCCTTGCGGAGCCTGCCAAACGTCGTCCTCACACCGCACATCGGCTGGGTCGCCGAAGAGAGTTACCGCGTCTTTATCGAAGGCGTCGTCGAGAATATCCTCGCCTACCTCGATGATCGCCCCGTGCCATTCCCGCTCAACCCGGACGTGCTGGCGCATCGGACACAGAGCCGATAGCGATATTCACCGAACTTCGTGGAGGCGTCTTTTTATTGGTGGAGCAGGCTGAAGCCTGTTCCACCGGTATTACAGCGGGTCGAAGACTGGAACATCCCGCAGGTCTTCCTTCGCCATCGCAACGTCCGGTGTGCCATAGGAGTGGAAACTTTCGGGTAGCCGGAGTCCCCACGCCTGGCCCTTCGCGCGCTCGGCCTGCGTCCAGACAATTGGCTCCCAGTCCGGCGCGAAGATCAGGTAGCCACCGGAGAAGACCTCGATGCGGTTGCCACCCGGCTCGAAGCAGTAAAGGAAAAAACCGTGCGTGACGGCGTGCTTGGATGGCCCTGTCTCAATGGCGATGCCGTTTTCGAGGAAGAGGTCCGCCGCTCTCAAGATGTCCTCGCGGTTGTCGAGCCAGTAGGCGAGGTGGTGGAGACGGCCGCGCGAACGTGTCGCATCGAGTGTGTAGGCAATGTCATGGACGAGCGGCGTGACCGAAATCCACGCGCCCGCCTCGGCGCCATCATCGAGAATGACCTGCTCGCGGTTCTTGAAGCCGAGATAGTTTTCCATAAAGACGCGATTCGGCGTCACTTCCGCGCAGAGGACATTGATGTGATCGAGCCGCCGCACACCGACGCCCCGCCCAGTGTACCGCTGTGGCTGGTTCTTCAGCGCAGGTCGTAATTCGTCGGGTGCGCGGTACTTCTCAGACTCGTAATAGACCTCCATCAGATGACCGTCGGGGTCGGTGAACTGATAGGCCGGGCCGTGGCCGGGGTCGCCTGCGATCCAACCGCGCCCCTGGCCGCTCGCTTCGAGCGCCCGCGCCCGCCGTTCGAGCGCTTCGGGGCTGACCGCGCGCCACGCCATGTGACCGGCGCCGCCCTGCGCCGCCTCGGTCAATTTCAGAGTGTGTCGCTCGAAATCGCCCCAGCCACGCAAAAAGACGGACTGCCCCGCGCGCGCCGTCTCCTCCATGCCGAGCACGTCGCGAAAGAACCGCAGGCTTTCCTCCGGCTTCGGCGTCAGCAGTTCGACATGGCCGAGATGAGCGATGTCGCGGATGGGTTCAGGCACTGCGTTCCCTTTCAGCAATGAGCAATGAGCAATGAGTCTATTGGCTCCGGCTCCTCATTGCTCGTTGCTCGTTGCTCATTGCTCATTGCTTTCGTTCTTGGCGATCTCCTGGATGATTTGCGCGCCGAGATTGGCGGCGGGCAAGCCACGGAAGAGGAAGGCGAGGTTGACGACCGCGCTCATCTCCTCCCATGTCGCCCCGGCACGGCGGGCGGCGATGGCGTGCAGTCGCGTCGCATCCGACAGCAGGCCGAGCAGAATGCCGAAGAGCATCAGTTGCGATGTCTTCACATCGAAGCAGTCCGGGTACATCGCCCGCGCCCGCATCTCCTCCTGCATCTTGAGTAGGTCGGGATCGAGCCGTGCCAGCAAATCGGTGCGCGCCTGAATGCGCGGCGGCACGAAGCCAATCAGCCCGGTATAGAAGTCCCGGTATTCCTCCACCGTGCCATCGTCAATCTGCCGCTCTGGAAATGGCTCCATCATCGTCGCTCCGCTCCTTCAGCAATGAGCAATGAGCAACGAGCAATAGGAGGGACGATTCACTCATTGCTCATTGCTCATTGCTCATTGCTTCCCCATATCCACGGCGGGACGGTCCAGCCGTTCAGGTCGTACTCGCTCATGCATTGATCCGCGAAGGAGGTGAAAGAGGCCAGGTGGCCGCGACCACGGGCGAAGTTCAGCAGGTCAATGCGGATCTGCTCGTTATTGCCGGAGTAGTTGCGCTCGTAGAGTTCATGCCGCGCGCCGAACTCCGTGCCAATCGCATCCCAGACCAGTTTGAAGAGTTTGACGCGCTCCTCGGCGGTCGTCTCAGAGCCGCGATAGTATTTGTCAATCAGGGGGCGCAGTTCGGGGTTCTGAAGGTCTTTGTAACTGGATGGCGCGACGAGCGGGCTGCCGCCGAGATAGGTCTCGAAGAGCAGGTGAATCGCCGCCCAGCATTGGTGCGAGAAGAGGCGCAGTGTCGCGGCGTCCTCGACCTTCGGGATGACCGAGTCGCCGGGGCCGGGCATCGGATCGGCGCACATCGCCGTCGTCAGCGCCCAGATCAGGTTGCGCCAACCGATCACCTCGCCGAGGGCGACCTGCACGCCGCGAAACTCGTCCGTGCCATTCGCCGCGATTCCTTTAGCGAACAGCCCGGCCATGAAGTCCAGTTTCGTGCCAAGTCGCGTGCCGGATTGGAGATTATAGCGGCTAAAGAAGCCGGACTCGCGATAAAAGGCGTTCGCCTTGACGACATCGCGGTAAACCAGCACGTTCTCCCATGGGATGAGGGCATTGTCGAAGAGCAGCACGGCGTCGTTCTCGTCGAAGCGGCTGGAGAGCGGGTGATCGAAGGGGCTGATCGCCTTGTCCTCGTACGAGTTGCGGCAGAGCAGTTTCGCGCCCTGCGTGTCCATGTCGGCAATGAAGACGAGCGCGAAATCCTCCGCCTTACCCTGTTCGAGGTTGGCGGAACTGTTCTGCGCGACGAAGGTGGCGTGCGTGATCGCCGAGCCGGTCGCCAGCATCTTCGCGCCGCTGACGATGATCCCGTCGTCCCGCTCCTTGACGAGATGGATAAAGACATCCGCGACCTCATGGATCGGCTTCTTACGATCCACCGGCGGATTGACGAGCACATGATTGAGGAACAAGCCCTTCGCTGCGTACTTCTTGTACCAGGCGAGGGCATTGGCGCCGAACGGGGCGTAAAACTCCGGGTTCGCACCGAGGCTCGCCATGAAGGCGGCTTTGTAGTCCGGCGTGCGCCCCATGAAGCCGTAACTGAGGCGCGCCCATGCCGCGATTGCCTCGCGCGCTTCGAGTAGTTCCTGCGGTGTCCTGGAGGGCTGGAAGAACTTGTGTGTGCGGATGCCGTACTCATCCACCTTCGTCAGCAAATCGCGCTGCGACGGGTCATGGAGCGAGTCATAGAGCCGGGTAATCGAGCGCGCGGCGTTGCGGAACGCCGGATGCGTCGTCACATCCCGGACGCGCTCGCCGTAGATGTAGACGTTGCGACCATCCCGAAGGCTTTCCAGATATTCATCGGCAGTCAGAATGTCGTTGATTTCGGCGTCAGGTGTGGAATGCTCATTCGTTGTCGTCACGGTCGCCACCCCTGCCTCCTTTCGCCACATCGCCATTCCCTGAGCGCTCAGCGTAGCAGGTCAGCGATATGGCGGCAACGCGGGAAAGACCTAACCCCCGGCCCCTTCCCGCGAGGAAGGGGAGCGAGCCTCCGAGAAACCGGGGCGTTAAGCGGAATGCCCGGATAATGGCAGCAAGTCACCCCTTCCTCGCGGGAAGGGGCCGGGGGTTAGGTTCCCTTCCCAATCTCGCGCAGATGGCGCTGGAACTGGAAGCGGTTTTCGAGCAAGGGCAGATCGGTGACAAATGCCTTCGGGCCGACCGCCTCGACTTTGGCGACGATGGTTGTCATTTCGCCGGAGGCGAGCGCGGCGCGGAAGGCGGCGGCGAACTCCTCGATGGTGCGGGCTTCCGCAGTGCGCGTGATGCCGGCAGCGGTCGCTATGCCCGCGATGTCGCTGCCCGTCGCCGTCGCGGTCGGGAAGCCACCGACACTCAGCAGGCTCTCATTGTCGAAGACGATGTGGACGAGGTTCTGTGGGTGGTAGCGCGCCATCGTCGTCAGGCTGCCGAGGTTCATCAGGATCGAGCCGTCGCCATCGAGCACGACGACCGGCAGTTCCGGTCGGCTCAGGGCGATGCCGAGGCCCATCGAGGAAGCGAGACCCATCGCGTGCTGCAAGTAGAAGAAGTTCGGGCGGTGACCGATGGACTGCACCTCGGCGGCGACCGCGCCCATGATCGTCACGACGACGCACTTCTCCAATTCGGGATAGATCGCCTGGATTGCGTCACTTCGGAGCATCGGGTTTCACTCCTCCCACATCAGGTCGCGGCACAAGAGGAGCGCGACGGGCTTGAGGGCCGATTCGGCGAGCGCCTGCCCCTTGCGGATACGCGACGCGACGTGATCGGGGTGGTCGAGCATCTGGTAGGGGATACCGAGGGTACGCAAGACGGCTTCCGTCACGCCGCCGCCCTGCGTCTGCCACGGGTCGCGCTCCCCGAACTCACCGCGATAAGAGATCAGCATCAGGAGCGGAATCTTGTAGAGGTGCGCGAGCGAGACGATGCCGTTGATGCTCTGCAAGAAGCCGTGGTTCTGCATCATCATCGCCGACTTGACGCCCGCCAGATGCGCCCCCGCCGAGATGCCGACCCCTTCCTCTTCCTTCGCCAGCCGCACAAGCGTTACATCCGGGTCATCCTCCGCCATGCGGATCAGATGCACCAGCCACGTCTCCGGCAACGCCGACATCATCCGCACATCGCACGCCCGCAGCGCGTCGTAGATCAGCTGTGAATTCTTCACCGAGACGGGCATATCGTCATCTCCTCACGTCTCGCCCATTGCGCCTGCTTGGTTCGTGAGTATGTTGCCACGGCGAACGGACATTTTCAACAAGGAATCTGCCAACTTCACTTGAAATGACTGAAGATGAATGAAAACGCGGCACCGGCTAGCGCAGATATCCCTGCCAGCGCAATACTCGCGCCATTCTTTGCGATGAATCCGGCAACACGCGACTGACGGCGCTGACTGAGATCGATTACACAATGACGTGAGTAATCAATGAGCACACGAAATCCTATAAAGTAGATTAGCGGAGAAAATAGAATCGCACCCACGATATTATAAAGCCAAATGTAGTGATGCTGACGAGCGGCCCCGAAAACGTCAACTTGGAAAAAGCTAAAGATAGGATCACTGATGAACCCTGCGACCGCAAACGTGACACCAACTATGCGCCAATCTATCTGTTGAACCGCCATCGTGCGCTGTGTAAGCAGGCGATCAACCGCCAGCATCGCACTGAGAACGGCTTCGGAGCTATCGTCATTCCATTGTAGTCGTGCCCCATCTTTGGCTAGTACCAGATCATATCGGGGTGAATTTGAGACAAAGTGGAAGTACTTCGTACGCTTTTTACAGATTGAAACAAGGCGACAAACATCCGAGATTTTATAATCATCAACATATACAATGTAATCTATAGATGGCTTTACGAGCGTAAGAGCCTATCCGGGAAGTGGTAGAATGGGGGGATGAAGAACACGATTGCTCCCCCAACTGACAAGAAAGCGCACGACGATCCGACGATCTGGGAGGTGGACGATGCCCTCTGGGCCGAACTGCAA
>JALYUS010000415.1 GCA_030853625.1 Chloroflexota bacterium | reverse complement strand
GGCACGTCCTCGACGCGGGCTGCGGCAGCGGCAGTTTCCTGCCCCTCATGGCCGAACTGGTCGGACTCTCCGGGCGGATCGCCGCCCTTGACCTCGCGCCCGATAATATTGCGACGGTGGAACGGCGCGTCGCCGGGAGCGGGATGGCAACGCAGGTAGAAGCACGGGTTGGCTCTGCGCTCGCGCTCCCCTACAACGATGCCACCTTCGACGCCGTCTGGTGCGCCAACACCACGCAATACCTCACCGACGCCGAGTTGGCGACGATGTTGGCGGAGTTCCGACGCGTGGTGCGCCCCGGTGGGTTGGTGGCGATCAAGGAAGTTGACGCCACCGTGATGAGATTCACGCCTGCACCGCCGTTCATCGGCGCGCATCTGTATGAGGCGAGGGCCGAGAGCGGCGGCGTTCAGGCTGTAGGCTGTCTGCGAGGGCTAACTCTTGCTTCGTGGCTGCGACGAGCGGGGATGGTAGAGACGTGGCAGCGCACGACGCTGATTGAACGCAACGCCCCGCTCCGCGCGGTGGAGCGACAGTTTTTGGCGATGGGCTTGCCTATTTCGTGGCGACCGCGTTACAACTCGATCTCCCCGCTGCGGATCGCACGGTGTGGGAACGACTGACCGATGCGGCGGCGCGGGATCGCCTGTTGGATGATGCCGATTTCTCCTACCGCGTGGGACATATCGTGGCGGTCGGCATCGTGCCATAAATCGCGGCATCGGTTTTACAAGATCATGCCGAAGAAGGGCGGGGCAGACAAATACCATTCTGTAGGACAGAAGCGGCGACGGGCCTTCGGCGTCAGTCCGTTCATAGCCCCACTCCATACCAACAGAGGTCTGGACTTCGCGAAACCGACTTATCTAATCAGCGGCCTGATGTGGCATGTGGACTGCTCGCGAACGCGAGACGCACAAGATCCTCATCGGCAGCAATAAGCGCTTTACTGTCCGCAGCGTATCGTCCGTCTTCGCGCATGAGTATCAATCCATGCACAGAGGATTCTCCACGCTCTTCGACGGTGTTGCGAAGAATCGCAAGGATTTCACCCTCTGTCACCGCATCTGCAATCAGGTTGTAACTCATACCATCGTAGAGTTCATAGTGCTCATTCATGCTCAACCTCTGAGGCCGGATGTGTCCCGACAATAAACCTGGCGATATGTTCGGTGTCGCCCCACACGGCCCAATGATGTCTGTTCCTTCCCGTTTGCTGCATCGGGAACCAGCCGGTCGTCGGCAGATGGACCTCAGCGATCCCAGCAACGGGTCTACCGGTGGCGCGCATGTTCTGTGCCACCTTCCGGGCTTCATCAAGCATATCATACAGCGAAGTCGCTCCCCACTGTGCAAGATGCGCGCCAATGAGAGGAGATCGCGATCGCTGTCCTATTTTCGCAAACGAGTCAAATTCATTTGCCTGAACGGGCTTACCTTGCAAAATCCGAAAAAGAATAATCGCTTGATACGTCGTATTGAGTGCTGACACGCTGGCATAGTGCGCCCCTGCGGGGACAGTACTCGACATCCATCTCTTCCTTCCCTCATCCCTCGTTCACCCAAAAGCCCCCTCCCGACGCGGGAGGGGGCTTGGGGTGGGCAACCTACGCGACGACGGCGATTTCCTGCTGCCGCGCGGCGAGGGGAGCCTCGATGGTGTCGAGGATGTCTGTCTTCAGCGCGCCATCGGGGAGCGGCTTTTCGAGGGCCGCCTGAAGCACCTGATCTATATGCTCGGCGAGGACGAAGTGCATCGCTTTCCGCACGTCCTTCGGCAGGTCGTCCAGATCGCCCTCGTTGCGCTTCGGCAGGATGACGGTCGTCAGCCCCGCCCGCCGCGCCGCGAGCACCTTGTCCTTGACGCCGCCAATTGGCAGCACCTGACCGCGCAGGGTGATCTCACCCGTCATCGCGAGGTCGTCCCGCACCGGCACGCCGGTGAGAAGCGACGTAATCGCCGTCGCCAGCGTGATGCCCGCCGATGGGCCATCCTTCGGCACCGAACCCGCCGGGACGTGGACATGGATGTCGCTCTCCGCAAAGACTTTCGGGTCAATGCCGAGGTCTTTCGCCCGCGCGCGGACGTAACTCATCGCCGCCTGCACGGACTCCTTCATCACGTCACCGAGTTGGCCCGTCACCGTCAGGTTGCCCTTGCCCGGCATCCGCGTCGCCTCGAAGAACAAGATGTCGCCCCCGACCGCTGTCACCGCGAGGCCGGTCGCGACGCCGGGAATCTTCGTCCGCTCGCGGATTTCCTCACGCTGGAAGCGAGGCCGACCAAGATAGCGGCGCACCTGTGTCGGGCCGATTACCTTCTTCGCGCCGCGCTTCGAGCCGCCCGCGACCTCGGTCGCCACCTTGCGCGCCACCGCGCCGAGTTCGCGTTCGAGGTTGCGCACGCCCGCCTCGCGGGTGTATCCGGCGATGATCGTGCCGATTGCCGTGTCCGTGAGCGTCATCTCATCCGGTCGCAATCCATTCGCCTCGATCTGCTTGGGCAGCAGATGCCGCTTGGCGATGTGGACTTTATCTTCCTCGCTGTAGCCCGCCAGTTCGATGATCTCCATCCGGTCCCGCAGCGGCGCCGGAATCGTGTCCAGCACGTTCGCGGTGGCGATGAAGAGCACCTTCGAGAGATCGAACTCGACATCGAGGTAGTGATCGCGGAAGGTGCTGTTCTGCTCCGGGTCGAGCACTTCCAGCAGCGCGGACGATGGATC
>JALYUS010000408.1 GCA_030853625.1 Chloroflexota bacterium | reverse complement strand
GAACATTTCGCGCTCCCAGCGGCGGTCGAAGAGGTTGTAGCCGACCTGATTGGCACAGATATTCGCGGTCCGCTTCGCCTCGCGCAGTTGCGCCGCACTGTAATTGGAGACACCAACGTAGCGCGTCTTGCCCGCCCGCACAAGGTCAGCGAGCGTTTCCATCGTCTCGTCAATCGGCGTCTGCACATCCGGCCAGTGGATGAGATAAAGGTCCACATACTCCGTGCCGAGCCGCCGGAGGCTGTCGTCCATCCCCTGCAGGATCGCGGCGCGACTGCTATCGCGGCGCTGTGGCCCACCGACGATATCCCAACTCAGCCCGCCCTTCGTAACGAGGATTATCTCGTTCCGCCGCGCTCCGAGCGCCCGGCCGAGCACTTCCTCGGAGTGACCGTGCCCGTAAATCGCGGCGGTATCGAAGAGCGTTACGCCGAGGTCAATCGCCCGGTGAACGGCGTGCGTCTCCTCCTGATCGTCCACATCGCCGTACTGGTTGCCGCCCATCTCCCAGCAGCCGAAGCCAATCGCGGAAATCTTCAGGTCAGACGCGCCCATCGTTCGATACTCCATCTCAGCCTCCTTACACGCGACATTCACCTTCCATGCTGACCCCGCGAGTGTACGACTTCCGCATGGCTTGGGGAAAGGGATTGAGCGCAGAGGAAGCAGAGAATACAGAGGACACAGAGGGGAAACAAGAAGAGGAGGAAGAACCCTTTGTCTCTCTTCGTTTTCTCTCTGTGCTCTCTGTGTTCTCTGCGTCCTCTGCGCTTCGTTCCCTCCCATCCGGGTATACAATCGTGACGTATGGAGGTACGCCATGAGGAACGATGCGGCGATGAGTGCAATTGATGCGCGATTGTGGGCGCTGGCCCATGCGTCGCCGTTCGGGGAGCGGCCGGATTTGGGGCGGATGCGGCGGTTGCTTGCGCTGCTCGACGATCCGCAGATCGGCCTGCCCGTTCTTCATGTCGGCGGGACGGCGGGGAAAGGCTCGACCGCGACGATTGCCGCCGCGCTGCTTACTGCCGCCGGGTATCGCACCGGCCTGCACACGAAGCCGCACCTGCGCCGCGTCAACGAGCGGATCGTCGTCAATGGCGCGCCGATTAGCGACGAAAACTTGCTGGCGCTGATCGAGGAAGCCGCACCCGCCGCCCGCACCGTGCAACCAACGTGGTACGAGTTCACCGTCGCCCTCGCCATCCTCCACTTCCGCCGTATCGCGGTAGACATTGCCGTCATTGAAGTCGGCCTCGGCGGCACGTACGATGGCACGAATGTCGTGCAGCCACTCGTCGCCGTGCTGACGAATGTCGGATTGGATCACACCGAAATCCTCGGCGACACTGTGGAGGAGATCGCGCGGGACAAAGTGGCGATCATCAAATCGAGCTGCATCGCCATCACCGGCGTCACGCAGCCGAGTGTGCGAGACATCGTTGCGAAACGCGCACTGAGCGTCGGTGCGCCACTCTGGCGGCTGGGGGATGAGATTCGGATTGATGCTCGCCCGCACCCCGCGTTGAACCGATTCAATCTCTCTATCAATCGCCATGCGTATGAGCGCCTCCAAATCGGACTGCTTGGCGAACACCAGATCATTAATGCCGCGCTTGCCGTCGCTGCCACCGAAGCCCTCGCATCATTTAATCTCCCCGTTGCTGATGAGGTGATCCGACAGACATTGCCGACAATCCGCATCCCCGGCAGGCTCGAAGGTATCGCGAAATCTCCGACCGTCGTGCTCGATGGCGCGCATAACCCGGACAAACTTAACGCGCTGCTCGCCGCCCTGCCCGAATACTTCGACTACCGGCGGCTGGCCGTCGTCGCAGCCTTCACGCGGCGTCACGATGTGGCGGCGATGCTGGCGCGCCTCGCCCCGGTCGTGGATCACATCGTGCTAACCTCGTTCGCGATGTATGGCGACTTCGGGCCGGGGCAGGCGATTCCGCCGGATGAACTGACGGTGCTGTTCGCGACATTCCAGCCACGCGGTACATCAGAAGTCGTCCTTGATCCTACCGCAGCCGTTGAAGCGGCTCGGAGATGGGCGCACCCGGACGATTGTGTCTGCGTCACCGGCTCGCTCTACCTCGTCGGCGCGGTGCGCGATACATTGCTCAATTTGGCGTAGCGTCGG
>JALYUS010000506.1 GCA_030853625.1 Chloroflexota bacterium | reverse complement strand
CTTCCAGCCTGATCGAAACGCAGGCTGGAAGCCTGCCACCACCGGAACTTCTCTCGTGAACTGCGTAACTCCTAAGAATTATGCCATCTCAGCAGGCAATAGAAGGTGGCGCCATTGCCCTGACAGTCGAAGAGCACTATCCAGTTGCCTATGGTGATGATGGCGCCAGCGCTATCATCACCAGCCGGGCCGACCATCCGTTTCAACGAGCTTCGGAGGTAGCCGACTTCAGGCTAACAGGAACATCCACGGCCCGCTCTCCATCACGCTGGCGCGCGCGGTTGAGGAGCAATGCGATCACCGTCAGCTGGACCGCAAGGAAGGCAGGAACACCATAGGTGGGGAGGAGCCAGCCAATCCCCAGGTGATAGTTCGCGGCAATATTGAAGCGCAGCCCCTGCGCGAACGCATTGATGAAGTCCGCCAGCCCTTCCACCGTAAAGAGCCAGACGAGCGCGGGCGCGGTGCGCCAGCCGGAGCGCACCGCGACGAGCGCAGCGAATGCCAGGACAACGGCGAGCATGTCACCCAGCGCCTCTGGAATCTTGTATGCGGCGGGCAGCGCGGCGTCGGCGATGCCGGGAACGAGGTAGATCAAACCCACCGTACGGAAGGTCTGAAACAGCAGCAGCGGCGTCAATGCCTCACGCAAAGAGCGTTCCCGCAGGCGTGGGTAGATGATCCAGCGCGTTATCAGCCCAAAGGACAGCAGACTCAACGTAACCTGCGTCACAAACAACAGCGTTGCATTCATGTGAATCTCCTTCTGCACTCGATGTGTACCATGCGCGCTGCTCCGCGCGCTGGTTCGAAAAGTGTATATACACCTTTTGCACACGCTTCATCGGAAACGTGCGCTTCAACGATCATCAGCCGATCACGGTGAGCGCTGGGCGATGGTGACCAGGCGGGCCAAGTCACCACGCAGGCGCGCCCACTCGCCTTCTCCCACGCCACTCTCCACCAGGGCTGCCTGTGCTGCGCGCCAGAGTGGGAACGCGTCCCTCAGGGCGACGCCACCTGTTGGTGTCAGCCGCACAATGCGCGTACGACGATCTTCTCCAGGTGCGACTGCAACCCAGCCAGCCGCCACCATCGGCCGCAGGTCCCGCGCGAGCGTTGTCCTGTCCATCACCAGCTGCTCAGCCAGTGCGGTGATCGAGGGCTCTTCCAGCGCAGCGATGACCATCAAGAGAGTTAACTGAGTGGCGCGCAGGCCACTTGGCCGCAGCATGCCATCGTACAGGCGTGTAATGGCACGAGCGGCCTTGCGGGTGTTGTAGCAAACACAAGCCTGTGCTTGAGCCTGCGAGATATCAGGAGCGATCATCCTGTCTCCGAAAGGATGGGTGTTCATATTAGGAGTATATACACGTAATCGGCCACACGACCAGCTGCATCATGAACAGCGATGTCCGCATCCTGCTCTCCTCTCCGAAGACTGTTCGTCCTCCACAACTACCCTGGCAACCGGTGCGTCCGGCGCGCTTCTCTTGTCACCACTGTAGCAATCGGCGACTTGCGCCACACCGCCCGTTTGGACAGTTCCCAAACCGTCCATTCGGACCGGCGCCAGTGATCCCGACATCCGATAGCACCCCGAGGCTCTGTCGATACATGCTTGCACTCACAGCGGCGAACCCGCTATCATTACCAAGTCGTAAACTCTCCACCGAACTGGGGCAATTCCACTTCCGATTACTGGCTACTGGCGACTGCCCTGTGGCTGTTATACTTCCACGTGCCCCGTCCGACTGGCGGGCGGGTGGTTCGGTACGAAGATGAAAGAGGTTGCATCAATGGGAAAGACATTCCGGCAGATGGTGGCAGACGCGCGCGGCGACGTTGGCGTCGTCAGCCCGCAGGACGCGAAGAAGGAGATTGATAAAGGCGGCGCGACGGTCATTGACGTGCGCGAGCCAGACGAAATCGCGGCGAGCGGCACCGTCCCCGGCGCGCGGAGCATCCCGCGTGGCGTGCTGGAAATCAAGGCGGACACCGAACTGCCGATGCGCGATCCCGCGCTCGAAGACCGCAATCAAAAGATGCTGATCGTCTGTGCGGCGGGCGGGCAGGCGGCGCTCGCCGCGAAATCCCTCAAAGATATGGGCTTCAAGGATGTCTCGATCATTGACGGCGGCCTCAAGGGTTGGAAAGACGCCGGCTACGAAACCGCCGCGCCGAAGCAGTAAACAGGGATTTCCTCACCCCGGCCCCTCTCCGCTTGACGGAGAGAGGCCGGGGTGAGGTTTCTCAGTTCAACAACTCGAAGATGCCCGCTGCGCCCATGCCGCCGCCGACGCACATCGTCACCATGCCGTAGCGGCCACCACGACGGCGCAGTTCGTTGATGAGGGTTATGGTCAGTTTCGCGCCCGTCGTGCCCATCGGATGACCGAGGGCGATCGCGCCGCCGTTGACATTGACTTTCTCGATGTTCATGCCGAGTTCCTTGATGACGGCAAGGGATTGCGAGGCGAATGCTTCGTTCAGTTCGATCAGGTCCATGTCTTCAAGGTTCAGCCCGGCCAGTTTCAATACTTTCGGTACCGCGACGAGCGGCCCGATGCCCATCACGTCGGGCCGCACGCCGCCGACCGCGAAGGCGACGAAGCGAGCGAGCGGCGTCAGGCCGTGCCGCTCCGCCGTCGCGCGCTCCATCAGGAGGACGGCAGCGGCGCCGTCGCTCGTCTGCGAAGAGTTGCCTGCCGTGATTGTTCCGCGCGCGGCGAAGACGGGCCGGAGTTTCGCGAGCGCCTCCAGCGAGGTTTCGCGGCGCGGCCCTTCGTCGGTGGCGAAGATCGTCTCCGACTGCCGCGTCGTGCCGTCGTCGTCCACCCAGACGGTTTCGACGTGGAGCGGGACGATTTCGTCCGTGAACTTCCCCTCGGCAATCGCCGCTGTCGCGC
>JALYUS010000366.1 GCA_030853625.1 Chloroflexota bacterium | reverse complement strand
GCTGGCCTGATCCCGAAACGCCATACGGCGGACGACTTCGCCGCCCCGTCATCGTATGGTAATCCCTATAATGGCGGCGATCTCTCCACCGCCGATATCGCGCATGAGGGCGTTCCCACCCTCCATGGCAACGCGCCGGACGCGCAAACGGTCTTTGAGCAGGCCCAAATCGCCCGGCGACCCGCGAAGAAGCAATGAGCAATGAGTATGTTGCAGGGCAATCGCATCTAAATTTCGGGCCGTTTTCACCGACGTTTCTCAGAAATGTGGTTCCCTTTACCAGCGTTTCGTCGTCCAATCCGCCACTGCCTGTTCTCCAAACGGACGATTTCGGATGCCGAGGATGGCTGAGGGAGAGCGGGAGATGCGATTCGTCGGTCGATGATTCACCTGAGCGACGAATCTACGGCGCGGCGGATTTAGATGCGATTGCCCTGGAACCTAACCCCCCTGCCCCCTTCCCGCGAGGAAGGGGGTGACTCTTCGCAATGCCGTGATGTTCCACGAACGCCCCGACCTTCAAGTGACTCGCTCCCCCTTCCTCGCGGGAAGGGGGCCAGGGGGTTGGGTTTCCATCGCGTGCGCCACGGGCTGTGGCTCCGCTGGACTGGTCGCTACTTCTGCCGGGCGGCGCGGTTTGATCGGCAGGAAGATCGCGAGGATCACGCCGATCACTGCGGCGGCGAGGGCAACCGTGTACGCATCGCGATAGCCCGCGATCGTATAAACGCCTCGGAAACCGCTCGCCGGAGTACCGCGCAGTTGCAACACCGTGCCGAGGATCGCGACACCGAGCGATTGAAAGACGCTTCGCATCACCGAGAGCAGTGAACTGGCGCGGGTGAGAACATCGCGCTCGATGACAGAGAGCGCCGCCGCCTGGGTCGGCTGCATGACGCAGGCGAGGGCAAAGCCGCGAATCGCCATCTGCGCGCAAATGACGACATACGAGGTCGTTTCGGTGATCTGCGTGAAGCCCCACGTCGTCGCGGCAAGCCCGATCAGGCCGGCTGTCACAACATAGCGCGGGCCAATGCGGTCGTAGAGACGACCGCTGAACTGGATCGAGATGACCGCCGCGACCGCTTGCGGCAGAAGCAACAGCCCCGTCTGGAAGGGCGTCCGCCCGCGGAGAGTCTGGAAATAGAGGGGCAGGAGAAATGTCGCGCCGAAGAGCGAGACCACGGAGACCCAGCCGACGGCGCTCGCCAGCAGGTAAATCGGCTTCTGGTAGAAGCGGACATTGAGGAGCGGATGCGAGGAGCGCAACTCGACGACCACAAACGCGGCAAGCGCGATGACCCCCAGGCCGAGGAACCCGAGGACCGTGCGACTTGTCCAGCCGTCGGTCGCCGCATTCGACAGACCGTAGAGCAGTGCGCCGAAGCCGATGACTGAAAGGATGAATCCGGGCAGATCGAACGCCGCCCGCGTCGCGCTCTTCCGCTCGCGAAGATTGCGCGAGGCGATCACCACGCCAATGATGCCGATCGGCAGGTTGATATAGAAGATAAAGCGCCAGTCCACGTACTGGACGAGAAAGCCGCCGAGCGTCGGGCCGAGGGCGGGCGCGACGAGCGAGGGAATGCCGAAGACGCTGAGCGCCAATCCCCGCTCGTTCGGCGGGAAGGCAGTGAAGAGCATCGCCGTGCCGAGCGGCAGGAGCGCCCCGCCACCCAGCCCTTGCAGGATGCGGAACAGAATCAACGTATTGAGCGAGGGGGCGAGGCCGCAGAGCGCGGAGGCCGTCGTGAAGGCGACCAGCGAGATCACGTAGATCCGCTTGATCCCGAAGCGGTCGGCGAGGAAACCCGCCACGGGGATGACGATGCCGAGCGAAAGTGCGTAATACGTCACGATGCCCTGCGTGTGCGAGATGCTGGCATGAAAGTCTCTTTGCAATGTGGCGAGCGCGACATTGACGACCGTATTGTCGAGGATGGACATGAACGTCCCGAAGATCACCGAGAAGAGTACCCGCCATTTGTACCCGTCGTCGAAGTCGTCTTTTTCCACCGACGGATTCATCGTTCCAGATACCGCGCGCTCGGCCAAGCCTCATCCTCTTTTCATGCGACCATCGGACAGAAAGAATTGCGAACCAGTAGCATGCAATGAAGTATATCAACAGACGGCGCGCGTTCGCATTCCCGCGACAGAGCACGCGGCGCGCCGCCTGACAGGTCGGGACGGAGAAAGGAACGTCGCGCAGAGAGCGCAGAGGACACAGAGAACACAGAGAGGGAAAAGGGAAGGATCGAGTTGCCTCTCTCTTTTTCTCTTCTATTCCCCTCTGTGCTCTCTGCGCTACGTTCCCGGTTAGACGATTTCGAGGATGGCGGGGCGCGGGTAGGATGATTCGGTACCGGGGACGGGTGGCCACTGACTGGTGATGGAGAGGAAGTCCGCAGTGCCGTCCGGGCGGAGAACGAAGGTATCCTCGCTCTTCGTGCCCGTGATTGAGGGATTGTAGGCGAAGGATTGCGCCTCCTGCACGATCTGTGTGCCACCGGGCGTGATCGTCCACTCGCGGCCCGCGTAGCCCGCCGCACCGCCTTGATGATGCAACCGCCACTCGCCGGGGAACCCGGCATCCGCATACGCCGCCGCGCCCGCCGCGAAGATCGCTCCTGCCGTCACGCCCGGCTTCGTCGCAGTGATGAAGGCGAGGTCCACCCGCGCACACCCCTGCTGCTTTCGGCGCAGATCGTCCGGCAACCGCCCGAAACAGACGGCGCGGCTCGCACTCGCATTCAGACCCCAGCGGGTCGCTCCCGCGATGAGGAGGACACGCCGGTGTACGATCTTCTCCGTCGGCAGCGGGTGGCGGAAGCGATCAATGCGCTCGTCCGCCGCGACCAGCGCGACCGGAACCTGAATGCCGGACGCCATCAGCGGCCCGACATAGGACGCAGCCACCTGCAACTCGGTCATGCCGGGTTGGACGGCGCGAGCGGCGGCTTCGAGAGCCGTCGCAACAGTCTGGGCAAGCCAGCGATAGCGCGCGATCTCCGCTTCGAGCAAACTCGACCGAAGGCGCATCACTGCATCGCGCAGCACGCGAATGGATTCGATCCCAGCAATGGACGCATCCGCACCAATCCGCCCACCGCCGACGATATCCTTGATGATCGCCGTGCGGTCGCCGACGCGGCCTTGTTCCCACGGATAGACCTTCATGTGGACATCTTGCTCCGGCACTTCCTCCGCCGCGATGCGCGGCGCTTCGATGGCATCCGTGAGAACGTAGACCGCGTCGCGCGTAACCAGCACGGACGCACTCGCATCCGCGCCGCCGCTCATGGAGACGCGCGTCGCGCCGCCACCCGTCACCCACGCGACGCTCGGTTCCTGCGTCAGGAGCAGCGCGTCCAATCCCTCGGTATCGAGGAACGCGCGAACGCGGCGGCGCTTCTCCGCCAATTCTTCCGGCGTTGGGTTGAAGGCGGCAAGCGCCACACTCTGGGGCATCGGGCTTCTCCTCATGAGAACGAGACGGAAACCGGGGAAGACCGCAGAGAACGTCAAGAAGAACGAGAAAAATCTGGTTCCCTCAATTCTCTGTTCTCTCCGCTTTGCATTTTTCTACCGTGCGGCGGTGTATTCCTCGAAGGGCGTGAAGTCGAGGTCATGCTTCGCGAAGAAGGCGGGGAGATTGGCGCGTTCCGCTATCGGCGTCGTGCGGATCCAGCCCACGCACATCGCCTCCAGACTGACTATATCGGCGAGTTGGTAGCGGGATTGCCCGCGCGCGAACGCTTCCGCCGCGCGCCGCACCGCGTCCTCCCGCGTCACACGCCGCTCCTCCAGCAGATCGGCAAGGAATGCCGCGAGTTTGTCGTTCGCCTCGTCCGCCCATCGCGTCCCACCCGCACTCGTGATACTCATCGAATCGCCCCCTTCGCCCTTCGCCACGGCGTTGTGGATACTCGTTTGTGGCGGAAGAATGCGGGAGCGAACGCCCCGGCGTCAAGAGGAACGCGAAAGAGAAGGATAGTGCGAGTGAACGACCCGCTAATTGTCACCGTCTCTGCCCTCCGAAACGACCTGCTGCATGCCATGAACCACCGCACCGATGACCGCGCTCTCTGATGATAGACCATCATGGCGGTCGTGCGCGAACGACGAGACGGGGAATCCTGCCGTAACAATACCTTCCTGGCAAGGTATGTTGATGTTATGGCAACATCGGGTACAATACGGGCGTACGACGAACCGAATGGACAAGCGCGGAATCCGGGACCCGCGCCGGGGACGTCGTGACGGAAGGGATACCAGTGGAGATGCGGCAACCCGACCCACGGCAAGGCGACTCCCGCGCGATGGACACGCGGCAGGCAATGGATGCCCGCACCCGCGATGAAGAGCGGCGGCGGCGTGAGGCGATCACGATTAACAACCTTCAGCAACAGATAGACGAACTCCGCGCGCTCGTGCGGGATCAGGTGGCACGCGGCGGGCGGAGCGATGAGATCGTCAAGAATGTCGAAGTGATCGCTGCGGATGTCCGCGCCGACCTCGACGATCACCGCCGCAGCCAGGTGCAGTATGCGCAGGCGCGGCAACTCGACGAAAATCGTATCCGCGCCGCACTCGCCGATATGCACGGCGGGATCAGCGAGGCGCATGGCGCGATCCGCACCCTGCAAGCGCAGACGGTCGAATTGATCGAGCAGACGCGTGCCCGCCGCGACACGACCGATGTGACGAGTCGCCGGTTCGACGAATTGCAAGCGCAGATCACGCGCTCCTTCGCGCAACAAGAACGGCTCATCGAGGTTATGAAGGGCCTCCGGGAGAGCATTGAAGAAGTGCGCGTCGAGGCGGCGCAGGCCCGGCGAGACTATCAGCGCGTCGAGGATGCCATCCGTATCGTAGATAGCGAGGCGAAGCGGCGCATCATCGAGGTGGATCAGCGGATTGATGTCATCCCGCCGCGCGTGGAGGAATCGCTCCGGCGGATCGCCGCTGTCGAAACTGCCTTCAAGAGTGTCGGCGAGGAGTTCGGGCGGTTGCACAATCACATTACCAATCTCGCGGCGGTGGACGTGCGGCAGGAGGAGGTCTATCTCACCTTCAATGAGCAGGCGCTCGAACGGCATGATCTCGTCCTCGAACGGCTCGAAGAAGTGCGCCAGCAAGGTGACGCCGTGGACCGCGATCTGCGCCACGCCGCCGAGGAGCGGGACACCTACCTCGCCAGCCGGATAGATCTGTCGGACAATTCCCTGCGCGATGTCGCGCACCGGATCAGCCTCGTCAACACCCGCGTGGATGAGGTTGGCCAGCGGATCGCCGATGTCCGCAAGGAACTGGCGCGCGCTTCGGAGCAGCAGGTCCGCTCGCGCTTCAAGCAGGTGCAGCAGGAACTCGAGGAAGTCGTCGAATTGAACCGCCGGATCGTCACTGGCGACGGCGCGATGGATGAACCGGCCCCGCAGCGTCCGCCCCTCCGCTCGCTCGATCAGCGCGACTACGCCACCGGGCAGGGTTCATAAAACGGGACGAAACCGATTGAACCGCAGAGACGCAGAGGACGCAGAGAGGGAAGAGAGAAGAGACATAATGATTCCTTCTTTTCCTGTATTCCTCTGCGTCTTGTATGTAGGAGGCTGGCGTAGAATGCTCCACGCAAGCCCGCGCACCGTGAGCCTGTTCCGCGTCCAGACCTGCGAGGTCGTCGCAGAGATCAAGCCCGCGCGGGTGCGACGGTCTGATC
>JALYUS010000351.1 GCA_030853625.1 Chloroflexota bacterium | reverse complement strand
TTGCGAACGGCAAGCAGTTGCTCTTCGACTACGCGGATCGGCGGGTCGCGACCGACACGGAGGATCGGCGCATTGACTTGCCGAAGAGCCTGCGGGAGGCGCTCAAGGCCGCAGGCAAAAACCACTTTGATGTCGTCGCCTTCACCCACTCCGATAAGGACCATGTGCAAGGAGCGGTGGACTTGGACTTATGATCCTACACATATACCGACACTCAGCGGTGACAAGAAATCGAGGGTGCCAACCGGAGGCTGCGTGCCGCGAGCATTGATATGGCTCGGAAAGCCCCATCACGCCATTGGCGAGGTGGCATGAAACCTTGCCACGCGTCATTGCCAGTATTTGTGGACCATCATGGCTCTTGCGCATTCGCGGTGAATGGTTTTGGGCCTTTGAGGCGGGGATGCCAAGGAGAATCGGCGGAGACGGTGTGGTGCACATGTGGCTGCCTGGCAAGGCCGTCATTCCCAGTCACCGCTTGATTTCACAGCGCATTTGGCTTCACCGCGAATGAGCAAGAGCCACCATCATGTGACGCAGTCCATATCATCCGGGGATGCGGACATGACCGACGCCGTCTGCGATGGCGATGTTGGTGCCGAAAGATGCGGAGAGGTCGGCGAAACGTCGCAGTGTCGCATCCGCCTGCTCACCTGAGGCGAGGCGCGGGATGCCGCGCTCCCACACCGGCCGTTGAAAGCCCAGCGTGAGCGGGTACAAGGCGATCTCGCAGACCTGATCGCCCTCGAACTCGCAGATCGGCAGCACGCTCTCCCAGTAGCGATCGTCGGCGGGGAAGGATTGCTCCAGATTCCGGTGGAGATCGTGCAAGACTTGCCCCGGCGTCCATGTCGGGTCGCGCTTCAGGGTGTCGTAGTCGTCGGCGGCCATCCGTTCCAGTGTCTCGTGCTCGAAGATGAAGTTGCCGAGGGAGTAGAAGATCGGCTTGCCCTTGTAGAACTCCAGCCCGCGCAGCAAATGTGGCCCGTGGCCGACCATGATGTCCGCGCCCGCGTCAATCATGGCGTGGGCGAAGGCGGGCAGGAAATCCGCCGGCAGCCATCGCTCGCGTCCCTGTTCGTGCGCGTGGATCGAGACCATCGCGAATCCGGCTTGCCGCTTTGCTTCCGCCGTCCATCGCGCGATTTCCGCGAGGTCCTGCTCGTGCGGCTCCGTCTTCACATCCATCTCACCATCGGTGACGGCATATGTCTGGTTGAGGAAGGAGTATTCGCCCTCCTTTATCGCCGGTGGATAGAAGTTCATCCATTCACCGAACTGGCGCTGCTTCTCCAAGCCGGTGGCATCGGCGATCCGCTTGATTGCGGCGATCGCGCGTTTGTCCACCATGATTGTTGTTTTGAATCGGAGCGGGTTGAGGCCCGCACGACCCGGCAGGGTAGCGCTCTGATCGCCTACCCGCTGCCCCTTCGCGAACGACGACGCGCATCCCACGAATCCCAGCCTGCCATTGATCGTCTCCAGATATGCGGGGAGCCGCGCCTCACCGAGGTTCGCACCCGCGCCCGCGCAGACAATGTTGGCATCGCGCAACGCCTCGAGCGTGTGCAGCACGCCTTCCTCGCCGTAGTTGAGGGTGTGGTTGTTGAGCGAAGGCGGTGCAGTTGAAGCCGAGTTGGCGCAGGTCGTGGGCGCAGTGCGGGTCAACCGAGAGGGCCATCCCGCCGCTCTCGACGACCGGCCAGCCGCGAAATCGCGACAGCGTCACCTCGGTATTCGTGAACGCCACGTCGCAGGCGCGGATCAACTCAACCATCCCCATAAACGCGGGATCGTCGTAGAGCGGCATCCGGCGGGTAATCAGCGCATCGCCGGTGGCTGTCAGTCGCATCCGTTTCGCCATACATTCCTCCTTCCTCGGCAGTCAGCAGTGATCGGGATTCTTCTACCGACTTTCCCCATCCCACTCGATCGCCTCGAAGGGGAAAATCGGGCGTTGGAGCCGCCGGTAAGGGATCTGATCGAGGTGGTTCGTCGTCAGTCCCGGCGTGTCTACGTCAATGATCTCGGCGGCGATTGGTGTGAAGGCGGCGCGGAAATGGACATTGGACTTGACCATCAGGATGTGCTTTGTCGTTGGCTCGATCCCCTGCGAACGGAAAATCTCTAGATCTGTCGGTTGGGTCCGCTTCGTTGTCAGGAGGATCTCCACGCCATGGATATCGAAGACCGCTGTCGGACCCATATCCATCTGAACGCCTGTGCCCATCGGCCCCCTGTTGTGGTAAATGCCGTCCGTGATGTTGCGCACGATACCCGTCACGATAATTGGTGCCCCGTGCAGCGTATCCCGCTTGCCGCCGATTGTGAGGGTGATTTCCGCACCTCGTCCCGCCGCGATCGCTTGCGCGGCGGCCTCTGGGTCGGCAATCACCGCAACGGCAACATTCGTTGCTCCGGCATCAAGCAGAGATTTGAGGAGGATGGTGCCATCCTCGGGCGCGCCCCCGCCGGGGTTGTCTCCCTGATCGGAGAGCACGACCGGCCCCTGCGGCGCGGTCATCGCCCGGCGCACCGCCTCCTGGGGCGTGGGGAGATCGGGGATAAACTCCTGGCGTATCTCCCACATAAACCGCGCCAGTTCATCGGCATAGTGGCGTGCCAGTGCGGGGTCGTTGTCTGTGACAACGTAGAAGTATTGCCCGGCGCCGGGGATGTCGCTGTACGGGAAGCCGGGCGCGACCGTCACGGTGACGACGCGGGGATCGCGTTCGATCGCATGCGCCTTTTGCACGACGGTCTGCATCGGCGGCTGCTCGCTGTAGGTCTTCGGACCGAAAATGAGCATCGGCGGATGGGAGCGCGCGGCGGTCGGTTTCAATCCCTCGCGGAGCATACGCATGAGGATTTGACCTGCTTCGATGGCCCGCTCCTGGTTATCTACGTGCGGATAGGTGTCGTACGTGACGAGTACATCGGCGTCGCGCACCATCGTCTCGCTGATGTAGCAGTGCCAGTCGAGCGTCGCTACGACCGGTAGATCCGGCCCAACGAGCGCGCGGACACGATGGAGGATATGCCCCTCACCGTCGTCGTCTACCTCCGTGACCATCGCGCCGTGCAGGGCGAGCAGCACACCATCGAGACCGCCGTCCGCTTGTCCGGCGGCGATGCCGTCGAGGATGCGTTGCTCGATCGCCTCAATCGCGTCTGCCGCGACGATGCCGGAGGGCGTCGCACGGCCGAAAAACGTCGGGACAACGGTAAACCCCTCCCGCGCGGCAATCTCGATGAAGCCGCCAAGACTACTCTGCGTGCCGGTGAAGGTATCGAGGATCGCCTGCCCCGCGCATTGCTGAAAGAGGTCCATCGTCGTTCGGATATTTGAGAAGGTGTTGGTCTCGTGCGAGGCGCCGCCGATTGCAATGCGCATGATTCCTCCTTAGTAGTCAGTAGTCGGTAGTCAGTAATCGGTGTCGGAGTCGGACTCGGAGGGGACGCCTCTTTCCCTTCTGACAACTGACTACTACCCCCTGCTCCCCCGTGGGTCGAGCGCGTCGCGCAGGCCGTCACCGAGGAGATTGAAACCGAGTACGGTGACGACGATGGCCAGGCCGGGGAAGAAGGCAATGTGCGGGTAGGTGAGGATATAGGTGCGCCCCGCCGAGAGCATCGAACCCCACGAGGGCGTCGGCGGCTGTACCCCCAGCCCGAGGAAACTGAGCGCCGCTTCCAACAGAATGATACCCGCCACCGAAAGACTGGCCAGCACGATAATCGGACCGAGTACATTCGGGATAATGTGCCGGATGATAATGCGGCTGTCCGTCGCGCCGACCGTCCGTGCGGCGGTGACGAACTCCCGCTCGCGCAGGCTGAGGACCTCCGCACGCACGACGCGCGCGTATTGCCCCCAGACCGTCGCGCCGATAATGAGGATGACATTGCGCAGGCTCGGCCCGAGCGCTGCGGCTATCGCGATCAGCAGCACGAGCAGCGGGAAGGCGATCAATGCGTCCACGATCCGCGAAAGGAGCGCGTCCACGAAGCCGCCGAAGTAGCCCGCGACCGCTCCGATGAGCACACCGATGACGAGCGAGAGCCCCGTCGCGGCGAGGCCGACGAGCATCGCGATGCGCGCGCCGTAGATCGTCCGGCTCAACATGTCCCGTCCGACCTCGTCCATGCCGAAGGGGTGGGCGAGCGACGGGG
>JALYUS010000321.1 GCA_030853625.1 Chloroflexota bacterium | reverse complement strand
CACAAATTCACCCCGCCCGGAGGGACAATCACTCTCACAGCCAGCCGCACGGGGCCGGAACGTATCGCGATCATCGTCCATGATACCGGCATCGGCATCGCCCCGGAGCATCAGACGATCGTCTTTGAGGCGTTCCAGCAGGTGGAGTCCGGCTACGCGCGCACCCAGCAAGGCACCGGCCTCGGCCTCGCTCTCACGAAGCAACTCATCGAACTAATGGGCGGCACAATTACCCTCCAAAGTACGCTTGGCGTCGGCAGCGACTTCACCGTCACACTCCCCGCAGTACAAACTTAACCCCCGGCCCCTTCCCGCGAGGAAGGGGTGACTCGATGCAGATGCCGTGATGGTTCCCTCAATGCCTTGATCTTCAAGAGGCTCGCTCCCCTTCCTCGCGGGAAGGGGCCGGGGGTTAGGTTATAAACCCCTCGTTTTGGTACGCCCGTTCTGGTATAATCGGTTGTTACACGCATGAGGGATCGCGCTTGATTCCGGGGTCTACAGGAGGGTTACATCCGATGGCAGAACGCGTCGAAACACAGATCGAAGAGCCGCAAGAGTGGGTCCGCCCCGCCCCGGTGATTGATACGAAGTTCAGCGTCGTCTCGCCGTTCGAGCCGACGGGTGATCAGCCGCAGGCGATTGAGAAACTGTCGCGCGGCATCCAGGAAGGATTCCGCCATCAGACCCTGCTCGGCGTGACGGGGAGCGGCAAAACGTACACGATGGCCAAGGTGATCGAGCGCGTCCAGAAGCCGACGCTCATTCTCTCGCACAACAAGACGCTCGCGGCGCAATTGTACAGCGAATTCAAGGAGTTCCTGCCGAACAACGCCGTCGAGTATTTCGTTTCCTACTACGACTACTACCAGCCGGAAGCGTACATCGCCCGGTCGGATACCTACATCGAGAAGGAATCCGAGGTCAATGAAGAGATTGACCGCCTCCGCCATGCGGCGACGCGCGCCTTGTTCGAGCGGCGGGATGTCGTGATTGTCGCGTCGGTTTCCTGTATCTACGGCATCGGCGCGCCGGAGGAGTACGGCAAAACGGTCGTCTCGTTCCGCAAGGGGGGAAGCATCCGGCGCGAGCGCGTCCTGCGGCACCTCGTGGATGTGCAGTACGAGCGCAATGATTCGACGCTCGTGCGCGGCACCTTCCGCGTGCGCGGCGATACGTTGGAGGTCTTCCCTGCATATGAAGAGATCGCGCTACGGATCGAACTGTGGGGCGACGAAGTGGAGCGCATCGTCTCGGTGGACCCCCTGACCGGCGAAGTGCTCGGTGAACACAATGCGGTGGACATCTACCCCGCCAAGCACTTCGTCACCAGCCAGGAGAAGTTGCAGGCGGCGATGCGGGACATCGAGGAGGAGATGCAGGCGCAGGTCAAACTGTTCGAGCAGCAGGGGAAATTGCTCGAAGCGCAGCGCATCAAGCAGCGGACAATGTACGATCTGGAGATGCTTTCGGAGGTCGGCTACTGCGCCGGCATCGAGAACTACAGCCGCCATCTGGCGCGGCGCGGCGCGGGCGATCAGCCGTGGACGCTCCTCGATTACTTCCCGGACGACTATTTGCTGATCGTGGACGAGTCGCATATCTCCCTGCCGCAGGTACGCGGCATGTATGGCGGCGACCGCTCCCGCAAGGAGCAATTGGTGCAGTACGGCTTCCGCCTGCCGAGTGCGCTCGACAACCGGCCGCTGCGGTTCGACGAATTCGAGCGGCACATCAACCAGGCCGTCTACGTCTCCGCCACGCCCGCCGACTACGAGATCATTCACACGAAAGAAGGCGGCGCGCAGGTCGTTGAGCAGGTGATCCGCCCGACAGGCTTGCTCGACCCGGTCATCTCTGTGCGCCCGACCGATGGACAGATTGACGATCTCCTCGAAGAGGTCCGCGTCCGCGTCAGTAAGGGGCAGCGCGCCCTGATCACGACCCTCACTAAGCGAATGGCCGAGGACCTGACCGACTACCTGAAAGAGATGGGCGTCAAGACGCAGTACCTCCACCACGACATCGAGACGTTGGAACGGGTGGACATCCTGCGCTCGCTCCGTCTCGGTGTCTATGACGTAATTGTTGGCATCAACCTGCTGCGTGAAGGGTTAGACCTGCCGGAAGTCTCGCTCGTCGCCATTCTCGACGCGGATAAAGAGGGTTTCCTGCGCTCGAACCGCTCGCTCATTCAGGTCAGTGGCCGCGCCGCCCGCCATGTGGACGGCCTTGTGATTATGTACGCGGATAAAGAGACGGACTCGATGCGTTTCGCGATTTCGGAGACGGTGCGCCGCCGCGCTATCCAGGAGGCGTATAACATCGAGCATGGCATCACGCCACGCGGCATTACGAAGGAGATCCGCGACCTCACTGACCGCGTCAAAGCCGTCGCGGCGGAGAAGGGCCTCGTCGCCGAGGACGGCGTGATCGCCGACGTGCCGAAGGAAGAACTGACGCGCATGGTCAAGGATCTGGAATCGCAGATGAAAGCCGCCGCCAAGAACTTCGAGTTCGAGAAGGCCGCCCTGCTCCGCGATCAAGTCGTCGAACTGCGCCGCTTGCTCATCGAATAACCGAAACCGGGGAGAACCGCAAAGACGCAAAGAGCGCAAAGGGGAAAAGAAAGAGAAGGGATGAGATAAATTCCTTCACCCCTTCTTCTTTCCCCTTTGCGTCCTCTGCGCTCTTTGCGTCTTTGCGGTTTTCCCGGCTTCCGTCTCGCCTACATCTTCGGCTGGATCATCTGGTACATGTCGCGCGCCACGAGATCGTCGCGATCGAGGTATTCCTCGACGATTTCGACGCCGAGGCCGGGGCGGTTGGGAATCTCGAAGAAGCCATCCACCACCTTGTACGGTTCCTGCTGCAACTGGCCACGCAGCGGTTCGTCGCTGATTACGAACTCCTGGATGAGAAAGTTCGGCGCTGCGGCATCCACCTGAATGCTGGCAGCGGTGCAGATCGGGCCGTTCGGATTGTGCGGCGCAAAGCCGATGTAGTACGTCTCGGCCATCGCGGCGATCTTTTTCAGCTCCAGGATGCCGCCCGCGTGGCAGATGTCCGGCTGGATGACGGCGGCGGCCTGCCGCTCGAAGAGGTCCTTGAAGCCCCACTTCGTGAACAATCGCTCGCCCGTCGCGATCGGGATGTTGACGGCGCGAGCGACGAGGGCGAGCGAGTCCATATTCTCCGGCGGGATCGGCTCCTCGTAGAAGAAGGGGTTGAATTCCTCCAGCCGCTTGCCGACGCGGATCGCATTGGCGGGCGAGAGGCGGCCATGCACCTCGATGCAGAGGTCCACGTTCGGCCCAACGGCCTCGCGTACGGCGCGGACATTGGCGACGGCGGCGTTCGCCGTCTCCGTATCAATGAACAAACCCGCCTGCTTGAACGGATCCCACTTAATCGCCGTGTACCCCATCGCGACGACCTCGGCGGCACGCTCCGCGAACTCCTCCGGCGACTGCGCGCCGCGCGACCAGCCATTCGCATAGGCGCGAATGCGGTCGCGGCACTTGCCGCCGAGCAGTTCGTAGACCGGCACGCCGAGCGCCTTGCCCTTGATGTCCCATAACGCGTGATCCACGGCGCTGATTGCAGTGTTAAGCACCG
>JALYUS010000303.1 GCA_030853625.1 Chloroflexota bacterium | reverse complement strand
GCGGAGTGCCGGACGCTCGGCGGCTGCCCAACGGGTGAAGCGCGGATCACGAAGGGATATAACCTGCCCGCACAATGGATCATCCACACCGCCGGCCCCGTCTGGCACGGCGGCACGCACAACGAAGGTGCATTGCTCGCCCGCTGTTACCGCAGTTGCTTCGCCCTCGCCGCGCACCACGCCATCTGCACCATCGCCTTCCCGGCGATCAGCACCGGCATCTATGGCTTCCCTCTCGCCCGCGCCACTCGCATTGCCCTCACGGAAACGACCCACTTCCTCGCGGAGAACGCAGAGATGGCAGAAGTACGCTTCGTCTGCTTCGGCGCGGCGACTTATCAGGAGTACGTGACGACGCTGAAAGACCTTTCGGCGGTCGAAAATCTGTAATGCGGTGAAGTCAGTGATAGAATGCGAAGAGCAACGAAAGGAGCATGGTTGATGGAAAGAGTCAAAGAAGAACAGCATACTCGCCCTTCAATGGCGGATATGTACAGGGATGGGGAAGTCGTCATCCATCGCCGCACGACGGATACTGCCACTCCATATGTGCCGGTAATTCGTGTGGTCGGGGAGATTAGTGTGCGCGAACTCCTCGGTCGCGATGATGCGGATGATGAACCGACCATCCACACGCGCTCGTAGTGGCTGACGACGATACGTCTTCGGATGTGTATCTCGATTCGAGTCTTGTCGTTGCAGCGATGCTTGACGGTCTTCCTGACTCCGCCGCATCTGCCGCATTCTGTGCTCGGCTTGTTAATAGCAACAGCCGGGTCTGCTTTTCGCAAATTCTCCGCCTCGAAATTGCTGAAGCCTTCCGTAAACTTGCAAGCAGACAACAACTGCCAGAGACCCTCCGTCAGGAATATCAACTGAGCGACTGGGCAACACGTCCACGCGTTCGGCAACGATGGATGGCTTTCGGCCTGGGTCAGTTTACGATTTTTCTCAATGCGTTTTATCAGGTTTCTGAGATTCCGTTCGGCATTCAGGTGTGGCGCCATAGCGTTGAAATCATGGCAGACTACGGACTGGGATCACATGACGCGGTCCATGTGGCGACAGCGCTCCAAAGTGGCGTGCATCGTTTCGCCACCGCTGATAAACATTTCAACCGTGTGGACAGACAGGATATTCGGTTGATCCGCGACGGGTAGATATCGTGCCGAGGTATGCACCACCATCGAGATCGAGGAGCAGGCGAGTGAACATGCAGAGCAGTGGCAGGAACGGCGAAATCGTCATCATCGGCGGGGGGATTATCGGGTGCGCGATTGCCTATGAGTTGGCGAAGGCGGGGGAGCGGGTGACGCTGCTCGAACGGAATGCGCTGGCGCAGGAGGCGTCGTGGGCGTCGGCGGGGATCATCTCGTCGCCATCGCCGGGGAGCGGGGAATTCGGGCTGCGCTCCTTCCGCCGCTATCCGGCGCTGATCGCCGAGGTCGAGGAGAGTTCCGGGATGCGCGTCGGCTGGAACCAGACGGGTGAAACCTCGCTGATCGGCGCGGACAATGACCCGCGCCCCTTGCAGGATGTGATGGAGTGGCAGCGGCAGCAGGGCCTCCACGTCGAATGGCTGGAAGGCGCGGCGCTCCGCGAGCATGAACCCGTCCTCTCGCCGCACATTCAAGCGGCAATCTACGAGCGCGACGCGGGCAGTCTGCGCGTCCACATGATGGCCCAGGCGCTCGCCCGCGCCGCGACGAACCACGGCGCGACGATCCGCGAGTACATGCCCGCGCTCGGCCTCGAAACGAGTGGCGACCGCGTGACCGGCGTGCGGACAGCCGACGGTGTCATCGGCGCGGATGTCGTTGTGCTGGCGGCGGGGGCATGGAGCAAGGGGATTGGCGACCTGGTGGGGCTGAACGTCCCGACGATGCCGGTTCACGGTCAGATGCTGGCAATTGCCGACCCGCCCGTGCCGCTCCACACGGTTGTCGCGGGCGGCGGCATGTACCTGCTACCCCGCGCGGACGGCACGATCGCCGTCGGCGCAACGGTGGAGCATCAGGGGTTCGCCAAGCGCGTCACGCCAACCGGCGTCAACGCATTGATCGCGCTCG
>JALYUS010000302.1 GCA_030853625.1 Chloroflexota bacterium | reverse complement strand
AACACAGCGATTCGCTGGCGATAATGCCGCGTATCGTCTCGCCGAGTAGACAGGCGGTGCGCCGATCTCCGGCAAGTGGCGTGAAACTGGACAAATAGGAGGCGAAGAGATCGTTTTCTTGCGGGTTGAGTTCCATCGAACCGCCCTCCTTCGTGACGAACGAACTGCTCCACCTGTTGTACCACCGAGTTATGTCCGGATGTCAGACGCACATGGTACCCGATTTGCCGGGAGGGGAAACCGCCGACTGCGCATTGCGTTGGTGAGCGGCCTGCTCACGGATGCGCGGGGTGTCATCGCTTGCCTTCCCGGACCGCTCGGCAATACGTCCGGCGGTCCGTTTGTTGGCGTTATTCGCACAGCTCGCCGTATGATGTGACGCGAAGGAACCGAGCCGCATGATCCGGCATGAGCCGTGACCGCTACCGAGCATTAGACCACGAAAGGATCACCGCAATGTCCGCGATCTTCGCCGTCAACAATCGCCGTTTCGACCCGCTGGGCGACCGTCCGGTGCCGGGGATCGCCCCCGCCCGACCGGCCTACCGCCATGAATCGCAGGGCGTGACCTACACCCTCGACCCGTCCGCATCGGGTGGCTACCTGATGACCAGTACCACGGACGAAGCGGCGGTCGAGGTGCTTGATGTGGATCACGCGGCGCGGCTGATCGACGAGATCGAGGGTACCGCCGGCGAGGATTATTACGCGCGCCGCGCGGGGGACAATCTGGCGCGCGGGGAAAGCGAGCGGCAGATGCCTGCTGAGCAGCATCACAACATCGCCAAGGACACGAAGCCCGCTGAACGCGAGACGGCACCCACTCGCCCATTGCACCCGGCGACCGAGGAGCGGCTGGGCGCCGAGGCGGCGGAGGGAGACGCCATGGCGCACCGGGCGGGGGAAGCGTGGGCGGGGCAGCAGGACTGGCTGGCTGCGGACGAAGTGGCGATGCTGCACGTCACCGGACAAGCGACGCCGACGCCACGGGAGGTGCATGACCACAGCGTGCGCCAGCGAGACGCCGCCGGTGAGGGGGAGCGCGGGGGCCGGGTGCCGGGACGGATCGGGCGGTGGGTCGTCCTCGCGGCGGCGACGGTGGTGGTTGCCGATACCCTGGCGTACAAAAGGAGGATGAGCATGCCAACGATCGGTTCATATCTGACGCGCATCGGTGATGGGAAGACAACGACTTTCATCGTTCGCCACAATCTCGGCGCGCAATGCGTGATCGTCCAAGTCTACAAGGAGTCTATCCGAGCGAACGGTAAGCCGCGAAAGGAAAAAGTAGACACCGCTATTGAACTCATCGGTGATGACACCTGCCAGATCACGGTGACCGAACCGCCCGCAGCCCAAGAGTTCGTGGTGATGGTCGTTGGGTGAGAACAGATCGCAGAGACTACAGCCGTGCTGGCACGCACCGCTCCTCGGTGAGCGGTCCGCCCCTTGCCATCGCCGCCCCTACTCCCTCCGGAGCAGATCCCGGTCGTACCCGCGATGCCCCTTCTCCGACAGGCCGATGCCACCGCCGCCATCATCGTCCAGATTGGGATCACCGCACGAAAGGGACATAACCTGGATTATTCATAAAGGTGTCTGCCAGGAGGACCGGCGGTCATCTGAGACCAAGAGACCGCTTTCGCGGCGTCAGGAGAGGATGCAGCCTCCTTCGCGAGGCCGGGATCGAGCGTCAAAAGTGCGGTGCAGGTAGGGGAGTACCGCTCCTGTGACACAATCACGGTTTATGAATAATCCAGGATAAGCGTACGCTTTGCTCGCGACGCCGAGCCCAGCGACGAGCAGCGCGCGAGGTATGTCAGAGTGGGATAGACCCCATCCTGACGGATTCCCGCGCACTGTTCGATGCGCCAAAGGACGTGACGGCCTTCGCGTACCCTATTTCCCTTTCGTCAATCGGCCCCAGGTTGCGGATAGGAATGATGCTGTCGCTCACGGTCGCCGATTTTAACGACCGCCCTCCTTCATGAGGCGAACTTCTGTGCTAAAATGTCTCCGTTGATCCTGCGCTTCTTGGGTCGCGTCTCTTCCTGAGTTTGGTGGCACCCACATCGTTCCCGGCCCCTATAATGATCCTGTTCGCGGCATGCGAGGGCGGCTCTCCCGGGCTCATGACAACACCCTCCTGACCGCCCGACGGTTACTACGTTCCCTTCGTGCCCAAGACGACGGAGGATCCGTCATGACTGCCCCTGGTGCGACAAAACCGACCGATGCCGCAACCGCACCCCGACGCGAACTTCGCGGGGTCATCGAGCGCATCACCTACCAGAATGCTGAGAATGGCTACACCGTCGCCCGTCTCGCTCCCGAGCGGGCTGGCGATGAGGCGAAAACGGCGCAGGGAGATGATCGCCTCGTCACGTTGGTCGGCACGATGGCTGATCTCACCCCCGGTGAGGCGATCATCGCGTCGGGCTGGTGGCGCAACGACCCCAGGCATGGCTGGCAGTTCACCGTCCTCGACTACCGCACCGCGCTACCTGCCACCATCCAGGGGATGCGGCGCTATCTCGGCAGCGGGCTGGTTAAGGGGATCGGGCCGGTGATGGCGGCACGGATCGTCGATGCCTTCGGTGCGGTGACCTTTGACGCCATCGAGGAGACACCGGAGCGGTTGACTGAGGTGCCGGGCATTGGCAAGGTGCGCGCGGGACGGATCGCCGCCACCTGGGCAGAGCAGCGGCAGATCCGGGAGGTGATGACGGCGCTGCAAGGCTACGGGGTCTCGACTTCGTTGGCGGTGCGCATCTACAAGCGGTTCGGCAACGAGAGCGGGCGGATCGTCGCACAGGACCCGTATCGTCTGGCGCGGGAGGTGTGGGGGATCGGCTTCAAGACTGCCGACACGATTGCCAAGGCAGTCGGTATCGCGTCAGATGCTCCGGAGCGACTGCAGGCGGGGGTGCTGCACGCGCTGGGGGCGGCGGGAGACGAGGGGCACACGCTCGTGCCGGAGGAGACCTTGCTCGCGCAGGCCGTCGCGCTCCTCGGAGCGGAGCGGCCGGCGATCGCGGCAGCAACCGCGGTACTCACGGGAACAGGAGAGATCGTGGCCGCGCGTGGCGCGGAGACGAGCCTCGTGGCGCTCGCACCGTTTGCGCGTGCCGAGTCGGGCCTGGCCTCACGGCTGCAGACCCTCGCCGCTACTCCCCGGGCGCGCGTGGCGCAGACGTTTCTCGCCGCCGACTGGGTGGCGGCGTTTCGCTGGTTGCGGGTGCATGACGACATCACCCTGGCGCCCGCGCAAGAGGCGGCAGTCCGGATGGCGCTCACCGCTCCCGTCGCGATTTTGACGGGGGGACCGGGGACCGGGAAGACGCACACATTGCGCGCCCTCCTCCTCCTCGCGCGCGCCAAGGGTCTCCGTCCTCTGCTCGCCGCGCCCACGGGTCGCGCCGCCAAGCGGATGCAGGAGGCGACCGGGCTCCCGGCAGGCACGTTGCACCGCATCCTTGCGCTCAGACCCGGTGGCAAGGCGGGACACGATCAGGATCGCCCCCTCGATGCTGATCTCGTGGTCGTCGACGAGGTGAGTATGCTCGACGTCCTGCTCGCCAACCAGCTCGTCAAAGCGATCGCTCCCGGGACGCACCTCCTGCTCGTCGGCGATCCCGACCAGCTCCCCAGCGTCGGCGCGGGTGAGGTGCTCGCTGACCTGCTGCGTGCCGACCGTTTCCCGGTGACGCGCCTCACCGAGATCTTCCGCCAGGGGGCAGGATCGGGGATTGCCGTCAATGCCACACGAATCAACGTGGGGGAGATGCCCCGCTTCGGTGGTGCGATCGGCGATTGCTTCTTCCTCCCCGCTGATGATCCGGCCACCGCTGCGGCGCTCGTCACCGATCTGGTCGCCCGCCGGCTGCCCACCCGCTACGGCTTCGTGCCGGGGGAGGTGCAGGTATTGGCCCCGATGCATCGGGGGGAGGCGGGGGTCGGGACGCTCAACACGCTGTTGCAGGAGCGACTCAACCCGGGACGGGAGGGGGAGGCAGAGGCGCGGGGAGGGGGACGCGTCTATCGCGTTGGGGATCGGGTGCTGCAACTGAAGAATGACTACGACCTGGAGATGTTCAACGGCGATCTGGGCACGGTGCGGGAGGTGGATCCGCTCGAGCAGGAGTTGACGATCGTCCTGGATGACGGACGCACGGTGCGCTATTCGTATGCGAACCTATACGCGCTGACGCACGCCTATGCGCTCTCGGTGCACAAGGCGCAGGGGGCGGAGTTCCCGGCGGTGGTGATGCCGCTGTTGACAGCGCACGCGGCGCTGCTGGGGCGAACACTCTTGTACACGGCGTTCACGCGGGCGCGGCGGCTGGTGGTGCTGGTGGGGCAGCGCAAGGCGTTGGGGCTGGCGGTGAGCGATTGGCGGCGGGCACCGCGCCACACCGCGCTGGAGGAAATCCTGACGGGGACGCTCCGGTATACCTGGCCGGGCCGAACGGGAACGCATCAGGAGACCCCCGACGTGGACGACGACTGGTGGGAGGGGCTGACAGCGGGGGAGACGGCGTAGAGCTTCTCGCGCCGCTCGCGGCGAGCCAGATGAACCTGCGGTGAGAGAAGACGGGGAATACCAGGACACCCCCGAAGGCCACCACCATTCGTGCAGTGACACACGCGAGCGCGAGCGGGATACTCGCTGGGCGCCCGGGATCAGCCGCGAGACGCTCTACCAATATCTACGCGCCGCCGAGTGAATGCGTCCGGACCGCTCCGGTCCAATCCGCCGCGCCGAGTACCGCATATCCTCGTCTACTCCCTCGCGGACTATCGGGGTCTTGTTAGTTTTCTGACGAACCGCTCTAATGTACCAGATAACGAATGTTATCTGGTACGATTGCGATATCGACGACACTCGGCTTGCCATCTCTTTCCTTGTCCCTGCGGGCTTTTCTCCGTGCGACACTCGGGCGCGGCGGCGACCCTTT
>JALYUS010000247.1 GCA_030853625.1 Chloroflexota bacterium | reverse complement strand
TCGCCGCCACAGGCGCGAGCAAAGCGGCAGGGACGCCGAGGAGGGTTCGTGCCGGGCAGGATGCACAGGGGTCAGCGCCACACGGTTGAGTCCCCCGCACCATTTCCCTCTCCCCTTCCCCTCTGCTGGTAATGGCACGCGGATTCATAACCGCGCGAGAGTTGAAATCCCTCCGCTATCGCAAGGTAGCATAACTCCGGCGGACGTTGTGGCGTCCGCTGGTTTTGTTTGCTGATACAATGCCTACCGGTCTGTTAGCGTGCCACTTCGGAGCGAATGAACACGATGGCCTTTTGTACTGCATGCGGCGCCGAAGTGCCGGAAGGCGCGCGATTTTGCCAGAACTGCGGCGCGGAGATGACATCCGCAGTGGGGATCGTTCCCACGCAAACGGATCCCGCGCCCATTCAGTTGCCGCATTCCCCCGCTGTCATGCTCCCGTATGGCTACGCACCACCCAACTATCTACCGCCCTTTCCGGTCGCGCCGGGCTATGTTGTAGCGCCGACGCGCAGCGGCAAGGCAGTGGCCGCGTTCTGGCTCGGCATCGTCAGTATCCCTTGTTGCATCCTCAGTTGGATCGGCATCATTATCGGTGTGCTCGGTCTGATCTTTGGCCTGCTCGGGCTTGGTGAGGCGCGGCGCACCGCTGCGGCAACGGGAGAAAGCCCGGCGCGGTATGGCTATCGGCAGGCAGCCGTCGGTATCGCCTGCGCGGTGGTTGGCATCATCGCATCGGCCGCGTTTCTGGTCTACCTGCTCAACAATCTCGATAAATACGGTATCAAACTGACCCGGTAGCGGGCTGCGGAAGGGTGTATCCATTCTCAGTCAACCTAACCCCCCAACCCCCTTCCCGCGAGGAAGGGGGAGCGAGCCTCCGGGAAATCCGGGCGTTCACGGTACGCCACAGCACTGCGATTGAGTCACCCCTTCCTCGCGGGAAGGGGCCGGGGGTTAGGTCCTTTCGACAATGCATACGCCCTTCCGTGACACACGAGCAGCGTGTACACTGCTGAGAGCAGGGGCGTTTGTACACGCCCCGCTGCGGCCGACTTTCGCCGGGGGATTTCCACGCGATGCCAAGCGAAGAAACGATTCTTTCCGGCCTCAACGCGCAGCAACGCGAGGCTGTGACAACAACCGACGGGCCGGTCCTGATCGTCGCCGGGCCGGGCAGCGGCAAGACGCGCGTGCTGACGCATCGCATTGCCTATCTCCTTTCCGCGCGCCAGATTGATCCACATCAGATTCTCGCCGTCACGTTCACGAACAAGGCGGCGAAGGAGATGCGCGACCGGCTCGAACGACTCGTCGGCGCGCAGATCAACGGCCTGACGGTCGGCACCTTCCACGCCTTTTGCGCGCGCGTCCTGCGCCGGGATGGCGAGCGGATCGGCATCGCCCAGGACTTCACGATCTACGACGACGCCGATCAGATCAGCGTGATGAAGAACGCGCTCCGTGATCTGAATCTCGATCCCAAGCAATATGGCCCGCGCACGATCCTCAGCACGATCTCGGCGGCCAAGAGCAATGGCGTGACCGCGGACGAGTTCGCGGGACTCGCCTCATCCTATTGGGAGGAAGTCGCCGGGCGCGTCTATCCGATCTATCAACGGCTGCTGCGGCTCCACAACGCGCTTGATTTCGATGACTTACTCCTGATGACCTTCCGCCTCCTCACCACACAGCAGGATGTCCTCGACCGCTATCAAAACCGCTATCGGTACATCCATGTGGACGAGTATCAGGACACGAATCATGTCCAGTATCGTCTCGTAAAGGAACTCGCGGCGAAGCATCAGAACCTCTGCGTCGTCGGCGACCCCGACCAGAGCATCTATGGTTGGCGGCAGGCCGATATCCGCAATATTCTTGACTTCGAGCGCGATTTCCCAAAGGCGAAGACGATCCTGCTCGAACAGAATTACCGCTCCACGAAGCGGATTGTGGACGCGGCGCACGCCGTTATCAGCATGAACACCCAGCGCAAGCAGAAACAACTGATTACGGAAAATGACGAGGGCGCCGCGATCTCGATCCGCGAGCATTATGACGAGGGGCAGGAGGCGCAGTTCGTCGTGCAGGAGATCCAACGGCTCGTGACGGTGGGGCGCTATCACACGAACGACTGCGCGGTGATGTACCGGACGAATGCGCAGAGCCGGATCATGGAGGAAGCGTGCATCCGCTTCGGGCTGCCCTATCAACTGATCGGCGGCACGCGGTTCTACGAGCGGAAAGAGGTCAAGGATGTCCTCGCGCTGATGCGGCTCGTGCAAAACCCTTCAGACGGCGCGGCATTCGAGCGGATCATTGACAACACACCGCTTGGCCGTGGCATCGGCAAGCAATCGGTCGCCGCCCTCAACGCCTGGGCACGCGCGCACAACACCTCCGCTGTTGCCGGCTGTCGCGCGCTCGTCGAAGGAATGGAGCCGCTGCCGCCGGTCAGCGGACGACCCGCCGCTGGTCTCGCCGACATTGCGCGCTTCGTCGCAGGGATGCGCGCGACGATGCTCGACGTAAGTATCGTCGCCTTTTACGATGTGCTGATGGAGCGGTCCGGCTACCTGCGTATGCTCGAAGAAGCGGGGATTGATGAGGCCGACCGCGTCGAAAACGTCAACGAACTCCGCACCGTCGTTGCGGATTATGAAACGCTCGATCCCGCGCAGGCGCTCGCAACCTTTCTCGAAGAAGCGGCGCTCGTCTCGGATCAGGACATGTACAACCGGACAGCGGACGACACCGAGAAGGCAACGCTGATCACGCTCCACGCCGCGAAGGGATTGGAATTTCCCGTCGTCTTTATCGTCGGTGCGGAGGAGAATATCCTGCCACACTCCCGGTCGCAGGAGAGCGCCGCCGAACTGGAGGAGGAACGACGGCTCTTTTTCGTCGGCATCACCCGCGCGAAGGAACGGCTCTACATCTCCCATGTCTTCAAGCGCACCGTCTGGGGCAATGAGCAGTATGCGACCCGGTCGCGCTTCGTGGACTCGATTCCGCCGGACATCATCGAGGAGACAGGCTCCGCCGCGCGCCGCTTGCCCGCCGCATCGCCGCCACAGAATCAGGCGACGCGCTGGGAAAGCCACCCCCAACCCATCCCGAAACGGGAGGGGAGCAATGGAAATGGGCGCGAGCGTGTTCCTACTCCCGCATCTGGGGGAGGCAACGGAGTGGCGTTCCGTGCCGGTGATCGCGTCTCGCATCCGAAGTTCGGCGACGGCGCGGTCGTCACCGTGCGGGACCTTGGCGACGATCAGGAAGTGACGATTGCCTTCGTCGGTGCCGGTGTAAAGAAACTGATGGCCTCGCTGGCGCGGATTGAGAAACGCCGATAGCACGTTGGGACACAGCGCACAAGGAGAAAGGCAGAGCACATATGGCAACGACGGCGACACGATGGGTCTACCTCTTCCGCGATGGTGATGCCGGGCAGCGCGATCTTCTCGGTGGCAAGGGCGCGAACCTCGCAGAGATGACCAATGCCGGATTGCCCGTCCCGCCAGGCTTCACGATCACGACCGAAGCGTGCAATGCCTACTTCGCTGTCGGCGGCACGCTCCCGGATGGGCTGTGGGAACAAACACTGGATGGCCTGAAGGAAGTCGAGCGGCAGATGGGCCGGACATTCGGCGGCGACGCGAACCCCCTGCTCGTCTCCGTCCGCAGCGGCGCGAAATTTTCGATGCCGGGCATGATGGACACGATCCTCAACCTCGGCTTGTCACCGACCTCGCTTGCCGGTCTGATCGCGGAGACAGGCGACCCACGCTTCGCCTACGACTGCATGCGGCGGCTGATCCAGATGTTCGGCAAGGTCGTTCTCGACGTGGACAGCGAGCAGTTCGAGGATGCACTTGATCGCGTCAAGCGGCGGCTCAATGTGTCGAGCGATACGGAGATCCCGGCGGATGCGCTCAAAGCGCTTGCCGACGAGTTCCGCGCCATCGTGCGGAAGGAGAGCGGCGTAGACTTCCCCGACGACCCGCTCGACCAACTGAAAATGGCGATCGAGGCCGTCTTCCGCTCGTGGAACAACCAACGCGCGATCCGCTACCGCCGCCAGAACAACATCCCCGATGATCTCGGCACGGCGGTCAACGTGCAGTCCATGGTCTACGGCAACCTCGGCGACGACTGCGCGACCGGCGTCTGCTTCACCCGGAACCCGAACACCGGCGCGCCGGGATTATTCGGGGAATACCTGCCGAACGCCCAGGGTGAGGATGTCGTGGCAGGGGTACGCACGCCGAAGCCTGTGCGCGAGATGGGCGACGACCCGGCGCTGCGCGAGGCATTCACGCAACTAGTCGGCATCGCCGAGCGCCTTGAACGGCACTATCGCGACATGCAGGACCTCGAATTCACGATTCAGCACCACGAACTCTTTATGTTGCAAACCCGCAACGGCAAGCGCACAGGCGCGGCGGCGGTTAAGATCGCCGTGGATTTGGCGAACGAGGGCCTAATCAGCGAGCGTGAGGCCGTCCGACGCGTGGAACCCGCACAACTCGATCAGCTGCTGCACCCAACGATTGACCCCGGCGCGCGGGTGCAGGTGCTTGCCACGGGCTTGCCCGCCTCGCCCGGCGCGGCGACGGGCAAGGTCGTCTTCGATCCCGACGAAGCGCAGCGGCGCGGCCAAGCGGGCGAACCCGTCATCCTCGTGCGGATCGAGACAAGCCCGGAGGATTTCCACGGTATGGTCGCGGCGCAGGGCGTCCTGACGGCGCGTGGCGGGATGACCTCACACGCGGCGGTCGTCGCACGTGGGATGGGCAAGCCATGTGTTTCCGGCTGCACCGCGCTGCAAATTGATTACGGCAAGGGCGAGGTGCATGTCGCGGAATTCACCTTCCGGATCGGTGACTTCATCACGATTGATGGCGCGACCGGGAATGTGTTGCTCGGCAAGGTGCCGACCGTCGAGCCAACCGTCGGTGGCGACCTCGCGACGCTCATGGGCTGGGCCGATACGGAACGACGGCTGAAGGTGCGCGCCAATGCCGACACACCGCAGGATGCCGCGGCCGCGCGCGAGTTCGGCGCCGAAGGAATCGGCCTCTGCCGCACCGAGCACATGTTTTTTCAGGGGAACCGCATTGACGCGATGCGCGCGATGATTCTCGCTACCTCTCTTGAGGAGCGCGAGAAGGCATTAGCCGAGATCGAGCCACTCCAGCGCGAGGACTTCCTCGGCATCTTCCGCGCGATGGACGGCTACCCCGTGACGATCCGCACGCTCGATCCACCCCTGCATGAGTTCCTGCCCAACACGCCGGAGGAGCAGGCGGACCTGGCGGCCAAGTTGGGCATTCCCGTGCAGATGGTGCGGGACAAGGTTAACGCGCTCCACGAAGCGAACCCCATGCTCGGCTTTCGCGGCTGCCGCCTCGGTATCCAGTATCCCGAAATCACCCGCATGCAGGCGCGCGCGATCATCGAGGCCGCGCTCGCCGCGACACAGGAAGGTATCCAAGTCGAACCGGAAATCATGATCCCGCTGGTCAGCACCGTGGAAGAACTGAAACGGCAACGCGCGCTGATTGCCGAAACGATTGAGGCCATCTTCGCGGAGGCGGGCGCGCGCGTCCCGTACACGATCGGCACGATGATCGAATTGCCGCGTGCCGCGCTCATTGCGGACGAGATCGCCGCGCAAGCGGACTTCTTCTCCTTTGGCACGAATGACCTGACGCAGACGACTTTCGGCCTTAGCCGCGACGACGCGGGGCGATTCCTGCCGCTCTACGTTGATCGGGGCATCCTGCCCGCCGACCCGTTCCAGGTGCTCGATCAGGAAGGCGTCGGGAAATTGGTCGAAATGGGCACCCGATTAGGTCGCCAGACGAAACCGGGACTCAAAGTCGGCATCTGCGGCGAGCACGGCGGCGAACCATCATCGGTCGCCTTCTGCGAGCGGATTGGGCTTGATTACGTCTCCTGCTCGCCCTTCCGCGTACCTATCGCGCGCCTCGCCGCCGCGCAAGCCGTCATCGCAGGGAGCGACAGCGATAGATAGGCCGTCGCTCTTTCGCAATGTACGTACATATTGTATACTGCCTTCGATGCTAGGCATATCATCGCGATGTGTCGGAATTGAAGAATGAAATTGTGGTGGCAGGGAGCAGCATGGCAAGCGACGACGCGATCCGGCAAATTCGTGAACGCCTTGATGTCGTCGAGGTGATCGGTCAGTACACGCCTCTCAAGAAGACGGGGAAGACGTACAAAGGGAATTCTCCCTTCCGCACCGAACGGACGCCGTCCTTTATCGTTTGGCCGGAGACGCAGACCTGGCGCGATTTCGGTAGCAACGAAGGCGGCGACATCTTCGGTTTCATCCAAAAAGTCGAAAATCTCGATTTCAAAGATGCCCTGACCCTACTCGCCGAGCGCGCCGGCGTCGCCCTCACCCGCACGCCGGAAAAGAAGACGAGCACCGAACAGGAGGAGCGGCGGGAACGCCTGCTCGCCCTGAACGAAGCGGCCGCACTCTTTTATCAGCATATCCTCAAGGTCCATCCGCAGGGCAAACCGGGCCGCGCCTATCTCGAAAAGCGGGGCATCTCACCGGAGGTTGCCGAGGAGTTCCAGCTCGGCTACGCGCCCGACGAATGGGAAACGCTCACCCGCCACCTGCGAGGCCGCGAATACAGCCTCGATGACGCGCTGGAAATCGGCCTGCTCTCGCAGCGCGAGGGTGGCAATGGCCCCTATGATCGTTTTCGTGGGCGGTTTCTCTTCCCGATTCGCGACCGGCAAGGGCGCGTTGTTGGTTTCGGTGGTCGGGCGCTCTCCGATGAGCAGCAGCCGAAATACCTCAACACGCCGCAATCGCCCTTGTTCGATAAGAGTCACCTCCTCTACGCGATTGACCGCGCGACCGACGCGATCCGCAAGCAGCAGGAAGTAGTGATCGTAGAGGGATATGTTGATGCACTGACGGCGCATCAGTTCGGGTACAAGAATGTCGTCGCGACGATGGGTACCGCCCTCACCGAGC
>JALYUS010000084.1 GCA_030853625.1 Chloroflexota bacterium | reverse complement strand
CAACAGCGGTCGGCGGCGCAACCACCGCCGCGACGACGGCTTCCGGCGGCGCAACCACCGCCGCGACGACGGCTTCCGGCGGCGCGACCGCTGCCGCAACAACCGCCACGGGTGGGGCAACCGCTGCGGCGACGACCGCGAGTGGTGGTGCGACGCCGGCCGCGGCAATCGCGACCGGCGTGCCGCCCGCCGCGACCTTGCCCGCCGCGACCCCGAAAACCGCGAAGAACCCAAACGCGACGAAACTGATCTTCTGGCATGCGCTCGGTGGCAGCAACGGCGACGCGGTGAGCACGCTCGTCAACCAGTTCAATGACAGCCAAACCGACATCTTCGTGCAGGATGTCTTCCAGGGCAGTTACGACGACGAGTTGAACAAGTTCCGCGCCGGATTGCAGTCCAAGAACGGCCCGCACCTCATTCAGGTCTACGACATTGGTCAGCGCTTCATGATTGACAGCAAGGCGACCGAGCCGATGCAGACCTTCGTGGACGCGGACAAGTTCGACCTCTCGCAGTTCGAGCAGCCGATCCTCAACTACTACACCGTGAACAATACGTTGAACGCGATGCCGTTCAACACCTCCAACCCGATCCTCTACTATAACAAGAATGCCTTCACGGCCGCCGGGTTGGACCCGGCCAAACCGCCGCGCACCTGGGACGATGTGGCGGCAGCGGCACAAGCGCTGACAAAGAAGGATGCGAGTGGCAAGCCGCAGCCCGGCCTCACGTTCGCGATCTACGGCTGGTTCTTTGAGCAGTGGCTCGCCACCGAAAACGCCCTCTATGCCGATCCAAACAACGGACGCGGCGCGCAGCGGGCAACAAAGGTCGTCTACAACGCCGATCCCGGCGTGAAAATTCTCGATTGGTGGAAGGGGATGATTGACAAAGGAACCGCCGCGAACCTGGGACGGAACACGAGTGACTCCCAGACGGCCTTCGCCGCCGGGCAGGCGGCAATCATCGTCGAATCCACCGCCTCATTGAAGGGCATCATCAACAAGGTCGGCGGTAAGTTCGATGTTGGTACCGGCTTCTACCCGCGTCCGACGACGGGCGGCGAGCAGGGCGGCATTATTATGGGTGGCGCGGCCGTCTACATTGCCAAGGACAAGACGGACAAGGAGAAGCAGGCGGCCTGGAAGTTCGTCCAGTTCATCTCTCAGGCAAAGCAGCAGGCGTACTTCCACGTCAGCACCGGCTACTTCCCGATCCGTAAGGACGCCTATACCCTGCCGGAAGTGATGGCGAACACGGCGAAATTCCCGCAGTTCCAGACGGCGATAGATCAACTGCACGCTAACCCGTCTAATCCCGCGACGAACGGTGCGGTGCTCGGCGTGTTCACGCAATCCCGCTCCACCGATGTGGAGGGCGCGATTGAGAAGGTGCTACTCGGCAAATCCACGAGCAAGGCCGCCCTCGACGAGGCCGCCACTGCCTCCAACAAGGCGCTGGATCAATACAATGCATCCGTGAAGTAACGAACCTCACTCCTGCCCCTCTCCATCGCGATGGAGAGGGGCGCGATACGGTGATTGGGGTGCATAGCTGTGCGCCCTCTTTTCAGACCGTCACAATCAGCTCGGGATCGGCCCGGCTTCGTCCTGATTGGGAATGTAGGGTCGCTCGCCCGTCATGATGCCGATCGCTCGCTCTTTGAGGACGATGCCGATCTCCTTCACCTGCTCGCGCGTCTCCTCGCCCGTTTTCGGCACGAGCAGGAGCGCCGCAGCGACGCCGACGACGATGCCGAGTACGAAACCGAACCGAAAGCCGCCGCGCGGCTCCGGCGCATTGTCATGGGGGAGAAATGTGCTATGACCGACCGCGAGCGGAGTGGACGGTTGCTGCTCGGTATCTTCCATCGTCTCCTCCGACGGTTAGAGAGGTGGCTCGGTCTCGCCATCGCGGTTCGTGGCGGCTTTCGCCATTGCCCGCATCCGCGCCAGGTTCTTGGCTAGCCCGATAATCGGCGTGGCGACCTGCTCGGAGACGAATTCGGTCGTTCCCTTGACGCGCTGGGCGGTCTGTGTCAGTTCAGCCGCCGTCCGCGTCAATTCTTCAAGGACGGGGATTAGTTTATCCTTCATCAGGAGTGAGACGTAAGCGAAGATGCCGACCATCGCCGCGAGCAGCAGCACCGTGACAACGAAGAGCGCCGCAAGGAAGACGATTGCCATATCTCTCAACCGAACCAAGCCATCCCAGTGATAAAGGAAAAAGCCTGCTACGATCAATAAGGCAAGCAATCCACCAGCGATAAGAAACGGCAATGCTTTCTTCATCCCTCGCTCCTTCAACGTGTCACATGTTGCCCGCACCCGGTCGCGAGCGATTGCCGACGGATACCCCGTTAGTCCCCGGTTTCGGTGCGCGTGATGGCGCGAAAAGTGACCAGCCATGCCAGCAGGACCGCGCCGAGGCCACCGACCAGCGCGGACCCGACCGGGACGTTGCCGTACCGGAGCCATCCTCCACCGACCAGCGCCGCCGCGACTTCGCCCGCGAATACCCCCGCTATCGCCGCGAGAAGATAGACCGGCAATTGCCAGATGTATCGCCCAAGCGTCGCGTGCGCGAGGAGACCGATAATCCCGGCGATCAGGATGCTCAGGAGCACCGACGGGGACATTATGCCCTCCTCATGGTCATTCGCCGATGACCGCGAGGTCATCCATTGCGATCACGGCGATGAGAGATGCAGGTTGCATGCCAGCCAGTGTATCCCGGTCCAGTGGCGTGCCGTCGCCCCGCTCGACGTGCCCGATCGTGCCACCACCGAGGACCTCATCCCCCTGGTAAAAAACCACCGCCTGACCCGGCGTCGCAGCGGGCTGGCGAAGCCCGGCGGGGAAGACGAGCCGCGCCGTCCGCTCCGGCAGGGGCATCAGGATCGCCGGTGCGAGCGTGCTTCGGTAGCGCACCATCGCCTCGACCGCAGCCGGCTCAGTGGGCGGTTCGCCGATGAAGACGACATCGTCCGCGACGAGTGCGTGCGCCGTGAGATCAGCCGCGCTGCCGATGCGAACGCGGTTCGTGTCACTCTCTAATCCGATGACATATCGTCGCTCACCCTGCGCGATACGGAGGCCACGCCGCTGCCCGACGGTATAGTGCCCGATCCCCGCATGTCGCCCAACGACCGCGCCGCCTGCATCCACGATCTCGCCGGATGTGAAGGCGCTCGGCTGCCGTTCCGCGACGATGCGGGCATAATCGCCGTCCGGGACAAAGCAGATGTCCTGGCTCTCCGGCTTCTCCGCGACAGGGAGGCCGTGCGCGCGGGCAATCGCCCGTACTTCCCGCTTCGTCAGCGTGCCGAGCGGCAGGAGCGTGCGCGCCAGTTGCTGCTGCGTGAAGGTATAGAGAACGCTCGATTGGTCCTTTGTCTCATCCACCGCGCGGTAGAGATGCGAGGCGCCGTCCGCGTCCTGCCGGATGATCGCGTAGTGGCCGGTGGCGAGGTAGTCCGCGCCCATCGCGATGGCGCGACCAAGCAGGGCGGCGAACTTCAGGTGCCGGTTGCAGTTCAGGCAGGGGTTCGGCGTGCGCCCGGCGGCATAGGCGGCGGCGAACGGCGCGATGACGTGCTGCTCGAACTGCCGCTCGAAGTTGAGTGGATAGAAGGGGAGACGGAGTGTCTGGCAGATAGCGCGGGCATCCTCGACACCCTCCAGCCCGCAACAGGAGCCGGTGCCGTGCGCGACCGCGCCCGTCTCGTCGCCGCTGTAGAGGCGCATCGTAATGCCGACAACATCGTACCCCGCGTCCCGCATCAGGAGCGCAGTCACGGCGCTATCCACGCCGCCGCTCATCGCCACGACGCACTTTTTCTTCTCGCCCGGCGCGAGGGGCGGAATGGCGGCGCGAGACGCAATGGCTGCAATGTCGTTGTTGGGGAAAGTGTTCATACTATCCATCACTCACACCAATATCCGCGCAGAATTCGCACACAACAAGGGCATTGTACGTTCCCGACGCAAATGCGGCAAATAACCACTATTGCACCCGCTCTCCTATAGCGGTATAGTCCTATAGCACTATACCGCTATAGGAGCGCGGGTGAGGAGGGATGCCGCAATGATGGACACGACACCGTCAAAACTCTTTGTCAATCGGCAGCGCGAACTCGGGCAACTCCTCCATATCACGGAGCGCGGCATCCCTGCGCTCATCCTTGTGTACGGGCGGCGACGTGTTGGGAAAACGTATCTTCTCGACTACGTATGGCGGGGGCGGCGGGTCTTTTACTTCCTCGCGAGCAACTCGACGGATGCGATGAATCGTACCGAGTTGCTCAACGATCTGTCGCGCTGGTCGGGGCGGGAGATTGATCCCCAGGAATACCCGACGTGGCGGACCGTTTTTCGCCTGTTCGTGGACCTTGCGGACGGCCCACTCATTGTTGTACTGGACGAGTTTCAGTATTTGCTCAATCGCGGTGATGACGATATCGCCTCACAGTTAGTCGCGGTATGGGATCGCGAGTTGCGAGAGCGCCCGCTCACGCTCGTCCTCAGTGGCTCAGAAGTTGCGACGATGGAACATCTGACAACCGGAAGCCAACCACTTTTCGGCCGATTCGCGCTCCGCCTGAAAATTCCACCCCTCGATTACTTTGATGCTGCACAGATGACACCAAACCGTTCCTTGCGAGAAGCGGCAACGCTGTATGGGGCGCTCGGCGGTATGCCGCGCTATCTGGCTGCGATTGATCCGGCAGAAACCGTTGCCGAGACACTCACGCGGACGCTGTTGCTGCCGAGCGGCGAGATATATCTTCAGATCGAGCATTTGATCGAGCAAGAACAGGGCATCCGTAATCCGGCAGAATATCAAGCCGTGCTTGCCACAGTAGCGGCTGGGGCAACACGGGTCAGCGAGATCGCAGAAAAATCAGGGCTTGATGCATATGCAACACGGCGCGTCCTTGAAACATTGGAGCGATTGGAACTGATCTGGCGAGAGCGGAATTTTGCTGCCCCCAGTCGCGCTCCGTATCAGTATCGTATCGCGGACAACGCTGTCCGTTTCTGGTATCACTTCGTCAACCCGAATCGGAGCCTCCTCGCCACCGGTGACAGTGTCACGGTGTGGAAAGAGCGGGTTGAACCGTCTCTGAACACGTATATCGGAAAGGTCTTCGAAGCAATGTGCGCGGCGTCCTATCGGCGCTTTCACCAACGATGGGGTCTGCCCGAGGCGACAATCTGGGAGCGTTGGGAAGGTCAGGATCGGAACCGGCGCTCCATTGAGATTGATAGCGTCGCCCGGCTCGCCGATGGTCGCATAGTGACGGGCGAGATCAAGTGGTCATCTCAGCCCGTGGATGATGACGTGCATCGCGATCTGCGCCGCGATCTGGAAGACCTTTCACGATCCGGTCAGGGGTGGGCGCACGAGGCGATTGTCGGCCCGCGTATCTATTTCTCGGCAGCAGGATTCACTGAGCGGTTTCGTGCCCTCGCGGAAGAGGATGAAACGATTCACCTCATCACATTGGACGATATGTACGCCGTTATTCCAACCCGGTAACAGACGCGGCAAAAAAAGAA
>JALYUS010000215.1 GCA_030853625.1 Chloroflexota bacterium | reverse complement strand
GCGACGGCGAACGCGCTCATCAACATCCGCCCGGTGATGGCGTCGGTGCGCGAGTTCTTCGGCGGGTCGCAGTTGTCACAATTCATGGATCAGACGAATCCGCTCGCCGAACTGACGAATAAGCGGCGTCTCTCCGCGCTCGGCCCCGGTGGCCTGAGCCGCGACCGCGCCGGGTTCGACGTGCGCGACGTGCATCACTCCCACTATGGTCGCATCTGCCCGATTGAGACGCCGGAAGGCCCAAACATCGGTCTGATCGGCTCGCTCGCAACCTACGGGCGCATCAACCAGTATGGTTTCATTGAGACGCCGTACCGCCGCGTTCTTCGATTGCTCGATATGCAGCGCGATGCGGATCGCCTCCCTGGTCAGACGCTCGCGGAGCGCATCGTGGACCCAACGACGAGCAAGGAGATCGGCGCATCCGGCGCCGTTGTGGATAAGAAACTCGCGGACAAGATCGCGAAGGCGGGCCTGCGGACGGTGCGGATCAAGCCGGTTGTTACGGATGAGATCGAGTACCTTTCCGCCGATGTCGAAGAAGACTTCACGATCGCGCAGGCGAACGCGCTGCTCGATGAGAATAATCACTTCGTGGACGACCGCGTATCGGCGCGGCACGGCTCGCGCATTATGATCGAGGTAATTGACCGGATTGATTACATGGATGTCTCGCCGAAGCAGGTCGTTTCGGTCGCGACGGCGCTCATCCCCTTCCTCGAACATGACGACGCGAACCGCGCCTTGATGGGCGCGAACATGCAGCGGCAGGCCGTGCCGCTCCTGCGGCCGGAAGCGCCGGTCGTCGGCACCGGCATTGAATACCAGACGGCGCGCGACAGCGGCCAGGTCGTCGTGGCGCGTGAGAACGGCATCGTGACGAGCGTGGACGGTCGCCGCGTTGTGACGCGGGACGACGAGGGCGTGGAGCATGTCTATCCGATGCACAAGTTCCGCCGCTCGAACCAGGATACGTGCATCAATCAGCGGCCGATCGTCCATCGGGGCGATACAGTCTCCGCGAATCAGATCATCGCGGACTCGTCTTCGACTGAGAATGGCGAACTTGCCCTCGGCCAGAATGTGCTCGTCGCATTCATGCCGTGGGAAGGCGGCAACTTCGAGGACGCGATTCTCGTCTCACAGCGCCTCGTGCAGGAGGATTACTTCACCTCCATTCATATCGAGAAGTACGAGTGCGAGGCGCGGGATACGAAACTTGGGCCGGAGGAGATCACGCGGGACATTCCGAATGTCGGCGAGGAGAGCCTCGCGGACCTCAATGAGAATGGCATTATCCGTGTCGGTGCGGAGGTACGGCCGAACGACATTCTCGTCGGCAAGGTGACGCCGCGCGGCGAAACCGATCTTTCCGCCGAAGAGCGTCTGTTGCGCGCGATCTTCGGTGAGAAGGCGCGCGATGTGAAGGACACCAGCCTGCGCGTCCCGCACGGCGCGCGCGGTACGATCATTGATGTCAAGGAATACTCGCGTGAGGCGAACGACGAACTGCCCGCCGGAGTCAACCAGATGGTGCGCGTGATGATCGCGCAGCGGCGGAAGATTTCCGAGGGTGACAAGATGGCCGGTCGCCATGGGAACAAGGGTGTCATCTCGCGCATCCTGCCGGTCGAGGATATGCCCTACCTGCCCGATGGTCGGTCGGTGGACATCATTCTCAATCCGATCGGCGTACCGTCCCGCATGAACCTCGGTCAGTTGCTGGAAACGCACCTCGGCTGGGCGGCGCGTGAACTCGGCTTCCGGGTCGCGACGCCCGTCTTCGACGGCGCGCGGGAGTCGGAAATCGAGGCGCTGCTGGCGGAAGCCGGCTTGCCGATTGACGGCAAGGTGGATCTCTACGACGGGCGCACGGGCGAGCGATTTGACCGGCCTGTCACGGTGGGCATCATTTATATGCTGAAACTGGCCCACCTCGTGGAGGACAAGATTCACGCGCGCTCCACGGGGCCGTACTCGCTCGTCACGCAGCAGCCGCTCGGTGGCAAGGCGCAGTTCGGCGGTCAGCGCTTCGGCGAGATGGAAGTCTGGGCATTGGAGGCGTATGGCGCGGCGCATATTCTTCAGGAGATGATCACCGTCAAGTCGGACGACGTGGTTGGTCGCGTCAAGACCTATGAGGCGATCGTCAAGGGCGAGGAGATCCGCGATGCCGGCGTGCCGGAGTCATTCAAAGTGCTCGTCAAGGAACTACGGTCGCTCGGCCTCTCCGTTGAAGTGATCAACGAGGACGATCAGGCGGTCGAGTTCACGGAGGATACGTCGTCGGACATCCTCTCGACGCTGGACAATATCAATATGCGCGGCTTCGAGACGCGGGAGTAAGTGGGAAAGTTCGAGGTTCGGAGTTCGGAGTCCTCAGACTCCGTTCCCCACTCCGAACGTCGAACCTCGAACGTCGAACCTCGAACTTCGACCTATCGAATTACGCCGCGAAGGATGGGAAAACTGATGTTTGATGTCAATAACTTCGATGCCATCCGCATTAGCCTCGCCTCGCCGGAGGCGATCAAGTCGTGGTCCTACGGCGAAGTGACGAAGCCGGAGACGATCAACTACCGGACGCTGCGCCCGGAGTTCGGTGGCCTCTTCTGCGAGCGCATCTTCGGCCCCCAGAAGGACTGGGAGTGCGCCTGCGGCAAATACAAGCGTATCCGCTTCAAGGGGGTCATCTGCGACAAGTGCGGCGTCGAGGTGACGCGCGCCAAGGTGCGCCGCGAGCGGATGGGCCACATCGAACTCGCCGCGCCCGTCAGTCATATCTGGTACGTCAAGGGCACGCCGAGTCGGTTGGGCCTCCTGCTTGACATCTCACCGCGCAACCTCGAACGCGTCCTCTACTTCGCGGCGTATATCGTCACGAGCGTGGACACGGAGGCGCGCAGCCAACTCGTCGCGGACATTTACGCCGAACTCGAGGAGACGAAGGCGGAACTGCGCCACGATGCCGAGGAGAAGATCGCCGTCATTACCGGCGAGCGGGACGCGGACCTTTCCAACCTCACGTCCGGCCATTCCGGCCTCGTGCGGGATATTGACGCGCGCCTGAAGGCTGATAGCGCGGCGGTCGAGAAAGAGTACGAGACGATCCACGACGAACTCGAGCAGTTGATGGGCGAGAGCGCGACGGAAGTCGTCGAATTCCTCGGTCAGGTCATCGTCCGCGCGGGCGAGGCGATCAACGACGACCGGCTGCTTCTCCTCAAGGAGGCGCAGGACGCGCGGATCGAGGAGTTGCAGGCGCAGGCGGAGCGCGATAAGGGATCGAGCCAGGCGCTTTCCGGCGCGGAGGCGGATCAGAACCGCTACGAGGCGGACGAGCGCACCAAGAAGATTTTCGGCGAGGCCGAGGCGCGGATCGCCGAGGAGCAGGGTCAGGCGGACGAAATCATCCGTGAGATCGAGGCGTTGCAGCCGATGCAGATCATCTCCGAGGCGCAGTATCGCGACCTGCAGGAGATCGCGCCGGATATTTTCAACGCCGGCATGGGCGCGGAGGCGATCTACGACATCGTCGTCAAGACCGACCTCGAAGAGATGGCGACGAAACTGCGCGACGACATCGAGACGACGAGCGGCCTGAAGCGCAAGAAGGCGATGAAGCGGCTGCGCGTTGTCGAGGCGTTGCGCAAGAGCGGCAACCGCCCCGAATGGATGATTTTCACCGTTCTTCCCGTCATCCCGCCGGACCTCCGGCCGATGGTGCAGTTGGATGGCGGCCGCTTCGCGACCTCCGACCTCAACGATCTCTATCGCCGCGTTATCAACCGCAACAACCGCTTGAAGCGGCTGTTGGAACTTCAGGCGCCGGAGATCATTGTCCGCAACGAGAAGCGGATGTTGCAGGAAGCAGTGGACGCGCTGATTGACAACGGGCGGCGCGGTCGCGTCGTGTCTGGTAGCGGCAAGCACAAGTTGAAGAGCCTGAGCGACATGCTCAAGGGCAAGCAGGGGCGGTTCCGCCAGAACCTGCTCGGCAAGCGCGTGGATTACTCGGGCCGCTCGGTGATCGTCGTCGGGCCGGACCTGAAACTGAATCAGTGCGGGCTGCCGAAGCGGATGGCGCTGGAACTCTTCAAGCCATTCGTCATGCGGCGGCTCGTCGAGCGCGGCCATGCCCACAACATCAAGGCGGCGAAGCGCATCGTCGAGCGCGTCGAGCCGAAGGTCTGGGATGTCCTCGAAGAGGTTATTCAGGATTACCTCGTGCTCCTCAACCGCGCCCCGACGTTGCACCGCCTCGGTATTCAGGCCTTCGAGGTGCAGTTGGTCGAGGGCAGCGCCATCCAGATTCACCCAATGGTGACGGGGGCGTACAACGCGGACTTCGACGGCGATCAGATGGCCGTGCATGTGCCGCTCTCGCGGGAGGCGCAGAAAGAGGCACGGGAGCGAATGCTCTCGATCCACAACCTGCTGAAGCCATCTGACGGCGAGCCGATCGTCACGCCGACGCTCGAAATGGTGCTCGGTTGCTACTACATCACGCTGCCGCACGATGGCGTGAAAGGCGAGGGCAAGACCTACTCCAGCCCGGAGGAAGTGATCCTCGCCTACAATATGGACATGGTGGACATCCAGGCGAAGGTCAAGGTGCGGCTGCCGTATAAGACGCCGACCGATACCGCCGACACGTTCCGGCAGCAAATCATCGAGACGACGCCCGGTTGTGTGATCTTCAATGAGGAATTGCCGGCCAGTCTGCGTTTCTGGAATGAGCCGATGGACCGGAAGGCGCTCCGTCGCCTGATGGCCGAGTGCTACCGCGACTTCACGGAGGAGGCGAACGAGAAGGTCGCCGCCGGGAAGTTGACGCCGATGGCCGCCCGCGAGGAAGCGGCCCGCAAGACGGCGAATGTCGCGGACAAGATCAAGCGGCTCGGCTTCCGCTTCGGCACCCGCAGCGGCATGACAATCTCCG
>JALYUS010000194.1 GCA_030853625.1 Chloroflexota bacterium | reverse complement strand
TCATCCTCGATCTCGACGATGATCTCGCGCTCGTCGTCCACCTGCGCATGACGGGCGCGCTGACCATCGCCCAGGGCGATGATCCGCCTGCCCGCTTCCATCGCGTCGCGATGCGGCTCGATAATGGCACGGAACTGCGCTTCGGCGATATGCGCCGCTTTGGTACCGCCGAGGTGCTCGATCCGGCGGGGCTGGCGGCGCGCCTCGCCACTCTCGGCCACGAGCCGCTCGATGATGCGCTCGATGCGGCGGCGGTGCGCACGGCGCTCGGCAATTCGCCGAAACTGGCGATCAAGGCCGCTCTACTCGATCAAACGCGGATCGCCGGGCTTGGCAATATCTATGCGGACGAATCGCTCCACCTGGCCGGTATTCATCCACAAACGCCCGTCGGCACGCTCACCGATACGGAGATCAGCCGTTTGACGTCCGCCATCAAGGAGGTGATCGCCAGCGGCGTCGCGCATAACGGCACGACGTTCGATGCCGAGGGATTCCGCGATGCCTTCGGCAACCCCGGCGGCAATCTGGAGCATCTCCGCGTCTACCACCGTCATGGCCAGCCCTGTCTCACCTGCGGCACAGACATGATCGTCCAGATGCGTCTTGCCGGTCGCAGCACGCATTGGTGCCCGACGTGCCAACCGGAGCGAGCGGTCAGTCGTCAGTAGGCAGTAGTCAGAACGAGAGCGGGAAGCGGAAGGAACGCGCCATTGATATGCTCATATCGCTCTCTTCCGGTTTCTGACTACTGTCTACTGTTTACTGACTGCTGCCCGTCCACTTTTGCGCTGCTGCCGAGTGTTGTGCGAGAATGCCGCAACTATTCGATCCGCAGGTCACGTATCGCTCCGTTGTTCCCGTGATCGAGGCGACGCAGCACGCATGCCGGGCAGACGCGAAGGGAGGCGCACATGGGGGCAGAGGCATCGGCAATCGTGCCGGGGGAACCGGACGCGCCGGTCGTCATTGCCATGCCTGATCAGATGCCCGGCGCAACCGCCTTGCTGCACAATCGCGCCTTTCTTACCCTCTGGGGAGGGCAGAGCGTCAGCGTCTTCGGCACCCAGATTACGCAGTTCGCTCTCCCCTGGCTGGTGCTCGACCTCAATCGTTCCGCTGCCATCGTCGGCGCCCTCAGTGCGGTCAGTTTCCTGCCCTATCTTCTCTTTGCCTTGCCCGCCGGGGTGATTGCCGATCACTGGAACCGCCGCGCAATCATGCTCGTCTGCGACGCGGCGCGTGGCCTGATCGTCATCAGTATCCCGGTTGCCTCCTTCATGGGCGTCCTGACCCTCGTGCAGTTGTTTGTCGTCGCCGCCTTGCTGCGCTTTTTCACGATCTTCTTCGATGTCGGCTACACCGCCTGCCTCCCCAACCTCGTCGAGAAACGGCAACTGGCGGACGCGAATGGTAAACTGGAGATGACTCGAAGCGCCGCCGAACTCTCCGGTCAGCCACTGGCGGGGGTGCTGGTGGCCCTCTTCTCGGCGGCGGGAACGCTGGTGATTGATACCGCCTCGTACGTCGTCTCCTTTCTGTCGCTCGCCACCATCTCGCGGCCGTTCAGCGCGCCAACGGTGCGACGTGAGGACGGGACGTTCTGGCAGCGGATGGTCGAAGGGGTACGCTTCGTCGCGCACCACCGGCTGATCCGCGCGCTCGCGGTGACCACGGCCATCGGCAATCTGGCAACGAGCGCCATCACTGCTGTACTTATCTATCGCTCGCGGGAAGAGCTGCACTTCAATGCCGCCGAGACGGGGATATTCCTCGCCAGCGTCGCCATTGGTCAATTCTTCGCCTCGCTGGTGGTGGGCAAGATCGCACGCCGGGTGGCATTTGGCCGTCAGATCCTGCTGGCGACGATCTTCCAGCCGCTGGTACCGCTCGCCTTCGCACTGACGGGCAACCTGGTCGTGATGACGAGTGTTGGGATAGTGTGGGGGGTGGGAGTGACGCTGCTGAATATTCCGATGATCGCGCTCCGTCAGACGGTGATCCCTGACCACCTCCTCGGGCGGGTCTCAGCCGCGATGCGGATGATCGCCTGGTGTACCATTCCAATCGGGGGGCTTGCCGGGGGGCTGATCGCGGCGGGCTATGGAGCACGCACGACATTTCTTTGTGCCGCTGTGATCCTCGCCCTCGCCGTCGGCTACATCGCCACCAGCCCGATCCCGAAAGCAGGCAATGCTGAGTACTGAGAGGATCAGATCGTACTCAGTACTTGGCACTCAGTACTCATCCGGTGTTTCTGGCAAATCAGTTGCGTAGAGAAGGGCATGAATGCGCGCGCCGACCACGATTATCAGGATGTACCGCCGCGCGAGAAGGCGCACATGACCCGCCGCGCTGCCTTGCGGCGGGCGGCGGCACGCCTGCGCGCGGCAACCACCGTCCTCATTACCACTCACCTCGGTGCGGACGCGGATGGCCTCGGTTCGTCGCTCGCTCTCGCCTCCGCATTGGAGCGAATCGGCGTTCCGGCGGCAATCGCGCTCGGCTGCGCGATCCCCGCGCGATACACGTATATTGATGCGGCGGGGCGAGCGAAGGTCTATGGCACGGATGATCCATTGCCAGAGGCGGATGTCGTGGTCGTGCTCGATACGAGTTCGGGCTGGGATCGTATCGGCGCACCCGGCGTGACGATCGCTGCCCGGCAAGCGGCGGCAGAATGCACAGTCATCTGCCTCGACCATCATCCGCATGCGGCGCTTGCGGTGGATATCCCCGTGATTGATCCGCAGGCGACAGCAGTGGCAGTGCTCACGTACCAACTCATTCTGCTGCTTACGCGGAGCGTGACGCCCCAGGAAGCGGGGTGGCTCTACCTCGGCATCGTCACGGACACCGCCTCGTTCCGCTTCCCGAACACAAATGCCGAGGCGCACCGCATCGTCGCTGACCTCGCCGACCACGGTGCGGACGAACGACGGCTCTACGCGGAAATGTACGAAAACACCTCTGTCGCGAAGATTCGCCTGCTCGGTGAGGCGCTGCTGGGGATTCAGTTGACCTGCAACGGCCATCTGGCGGTAATGACTGTGACGCGCGATCAGTTCAAACGGTATGGCCTCACCGTCGAGGATGCGCCCGGCTTCGCGGATCATGCCGCAACCGTCGAGGGCGCGGCGATCGGCGCGGCGCTGCTGGAGTTCCCCGACGCCCGCACGCGCGTCATCCTCCGCGCCTCCGGTAACGTGCCGGTAGACCTGATCGCGCAGGCAATTGGCGGCGGCGGTCATACCTTCGCCGCCGCCGCCGTCATCGCGGGGAATGCGGACGATGCGCTGCGCATGGTCGTGGATTCGTCCTGCGCCTTTCTCACCCCCGATCTCCCCCGCAATGCTACCGCCGCCGACTGAATCGTCTCTTTACCGGCGCTCAACTGCGTATACTGACGAAAAGGCGCTTGATCTTGTGATTGCCTCATTCTGGTAGACGAACGACCTCTTCTGGCGGGAGTTGGCGACGCTCTCGCCAGAAGAAGCCGCGATGGGGCGGATACGACCATGGATACCAGGTGCTGAACGCTGAATACGGCGCGGATATGAGAGCATGCTATGAGTGACGATGAATCGGTTGACAAGCCTCAATACTTCCGGCGTGCAATGCGCCTGCGCTGCCCGGTCTGCGGGGAGGGGCGGATGTTTGACACGATGACGATGTGGGAGACGTGCCCGGCATGCGGCTTCCCTTTCGAGCGGGAGCCGGGGTACTGGACGAACGCCGTGACGCTGAACTTCATGACGACGGGCGGTTTCGCGCTCCTGCTCGTCGGGCCGCTCGCCTATTCCGGTTTGCCGGTGCTGCTGATCCTCGCGCTCGGCGTCGTCCTCGCCGCGCTCCTGCCGCTCCTCTGCTTCCGGCATAGCAAGGCGCTCTGGCTCGCGCTTGACCTCCGCATCCGCCCACCGACAACCTTCGAGCGTCTTGCCGGTTTCCTCCATGTCAGCGGACAGCGGGCGGCAGGCAACATTCCCCCGCACGATTCGTGAAGACATCCCTGAACCGTCGCGCGCTTCTTATCGGGGCTGCTACGACAGCGGCGGGCGCCCTCCTTGCCGCGTGTAGGGATGAGTCGGTAGTCGGCAGTCGGCAGTCGGCAGTCGGCAGCGATGGCGATACCGTCCTCACCACCTCCGCGACAGCGACGGATGATCCGCCCATCCGTACGGATCTGTTCGGCATGGTCGGCGTCTTCGATGTGGACTGGCTGGCCGATGCCTCGTTCGCGCCGCTCCTCGACAACCTTGCCGCCTCGCCGGGCGCGTTCACCGCCGTCCGTTTCTTCGGCGCCCTCGACAGCGGCACGAAGGAGAAGACGGAGCCGCTAGAGAGTCGGCAGTCGGCAGTGAGTCCTCAGTCCTTTTCTCCTGCCTTCGCGGGCCTGGAAGCGTTGACGGCGCGCGGGTTGATCCCGTTCGTGCAGTTGAGTTTCTTCCCGCCGTCCGTCTCGGCCTCGCCGGTTGTGCCGCCCGCGTCGTTCGATGGCTGGCAGACGCTCGTCCGCGATTTCCTCGACGCGCTGGTTGCCGATCCGCGCTTCGGATTGGATGCGATCACCACATGGTGGTTCGAGGTCTGGAATGAGCCGAATATTCCCGTCTTCTGGCAGGGCACGTTCGATCAGTACCTTGATCTCTACCGCGCCACTGCGGCCACCGTCCGTGCTACCGGCTACCCGATTCGGCTCGGTGGCCCGGCGCTCGCCTGGCTGCCCGCTACGGACGATGCGGCGGGCGCGCCCCTGATGCGCCGCTTCCTCCAATTCCTGCATGACGAGCCGGACGTTCAGTGCGACTTCCTCTCCTTCCACGAGAAAGGAACGTGGGTAAATCCCACCCAGGGGAATGCCGAACCTCTCCTCGGAGACCTCGTCACTGCCGCCGAGGAGACAGCGCGCATGGCGCTCGCGATTGCACCGGAGCGCTCCACGAACCTGCCCATCATCAATAACGAGGCTGATATGAAAGTCGGCTTCGACATCCCCTACGAGCCGCGCATGACCGAGCAGTTTTCGGCATGGCTCGCGAGCCTCTTCGTCGCCTACAATGATTTGACGGTGAAATACCGGGATACCGGCATACGCTTCTACGGCGCGGCGGATGACGCGAACCTGCAACTCGTGCAGGCGCCGTTCGATGGCCGCCGCTCGGTGATGACGCGCACCTCCCCGACCGCGACGAGCGACCTCCTCAAACTGCCGGTCTACCACTTCTACGAACTGTTGCGCCTGCTGGGAAATGCGCGCGGCACAGTCGTCAGCGGAGCGGATCGCTGCTACCCGGAGAGCGACCTCTTCCACCTGCTGTCCGTCGGGCAGGAGCAGATCAGCGCGCTTTTTTCCTTCTATCCGACGGATGCCGCGACCGCGCAACCGCGCGCGGTGGAGTACACAATCACCGACCTTCCGTGGCAGCGCGTGAATATCGCCCGCTTCCAGATTGACGCGACCCGCTCGAATGCCTACACCGTGGCAGTCGGCGGCCAGCAGGCAGCGATTCTCCGGCAGGCACAGGAACTGGCGCTCTTCACCCCGATACAGCACGACTTGACCCTCGTGGACGGCACATTCCGCGATCGGTTGACGATCGCGCCGTTCGTGACGCTGCTCTATTGGCTCACCCCCTTTCTGCCCCAGACGCCCGCCGCGCCACGCTGGGTCACGACAGCGGTGGAGGAAGGGAACGCCATCCTCCGCTGGGAGCCGAGCCGGGATGTCTCCTTTTTCTCCTATCGGGTTTTCCTCACACAAGACGACCGGCCCGATACCTTGCTTTCGCCCATGCCACTGCGCGGCGCGCAGTGGATAGATACCGCCCCACCCGCCGGGACACGCCGTTACCGCATCCAGGCAGTGAGCGCGTCCGGAGTCAACAGCCCGGCGATTCTGAGCGATCCGGTTATCGTCGGAGGGTGAACGAGTACCGAGTACTGAGTGCTGAGTACGACCTGACTCCCTCGGCACTCGGTACTCGGTATTGGACTGCTCCATTGCGTGGCCATTGGCCGTTTCACACCGCGCTTCCGCCTGCTATGCTGCGTGCGAGTAGCAAGTAGAAGGAAGTATGGATGGAAATTAACCTCGACCGGGATCGGACCACACCGCTCTATCGCCAGATCGTCGCGCAGGTGATCGCGCGGATCGAGGATGGCAGCCTGCCCGTCGGCACGCTCCTCCCACCCGAACGGAAACTGGCCGCTCGCCTCAATGTCAATCGCACTACCGTCGTCACCGCCTACCGCGACCTCGTCGCGACGGGGATGGTCGAGGCGCGCGTCGGGCGTGGCACCTGGGTAAGTGATACGATGGCGGACGGGGCCAATCCGCCACAACCGCTCGCCTGGCAAACCTTGTTCAGCGCGACGACCGAGCGGATGCGCGATCCCGCGTTGCGCGACATGCTCGCCGCGATGCGTCAGCCCGGCACGATTGCCTTCGGCACCGGAGCGCCCGCGCCGGAGTTTTTCCCCGTTGACCGCTTCCGTCAGGCGATGGACGAGGCGCTCGATCACTATGGGCCGGACCTCTTCGTCTATGGCCCGGTGCAGGGGTCGCTGCCTCTGCGCGAGGCGCTCGTCGCGTGGATGGCGCGCGGCGGTATCCGTACGGCGGCGGAGCAGATCGTTGTCTTACACGGCTCTCAGCAGGGGCTTGATCTTATCGCGCGTGTGCTGCTCGAACCGGGTGATGCGGTCGTCGTCGAATCACCGACCTACCTCGGTGCATTGTCGGTCTTTCGTGGTGCGGGAGTACGGCTGCTGCCCGTCGCCCTCGATGGGGACGGCATGCGGATGGATCTGCTCGAACAGATACTCGCGCGCCACCGGCCGAAGTTCATCTACACCCTGCCGACGTTCCAGAACCCGACCGGTGTGACAATGTCCCTCGCGCGGCGGCACGCGCTCCTCGCAGTGGCGGCGCGGTACGGCGTGCCAATCGTCGAGGATGATCCGTATGGCGAACTCGCATACGGCGATGATCCGCCGCCGCGCCTCGCCGCCCTCGACCGGCGCGGCCTCGTCATCTACCTGAGCACGATGAGTAAGGTCTTCCTCCCCGGTCTGCGGCTCGGCTGGCTGGCCGCGCCGCAGACCGTCGCGGAGGCGGTGACGCTCGCCCGGCAGAGCATGGATGTCCATCCGAACAGCGCGATGCAGCACATCCTTCAAACCTTTCTCGTGCGTGGCTGGCTCGCCGAGCACGTCGCGGACCTCCGCCCCATCTACCAGGCGCGCCGGGACGCGATGTTCGCCGCGCTGGAACGGATGGCCCCGCCCGGCATGACGTGGTCGGAGCCGACGGGCGGCTACTTCATCTGGTGCCGTCTGCCGGGCGGCATGCGGGCACGCACACTGGCGGTGGACGCGGCGCGCGAGGGCGTCTCCTTCGTCGTCGGCGAATCATTCTCTCCAAACGGCGGCGAGCGGGACGCGATTCGCCTCAACTTCACCGGCGCGTCGCCGGAAGAGATCGCCGAGGGTATCCGACGGCTGATGGTCGCCATCCGCCGCCTCGGCCGTCGTGACACCACCCCTACCCGCGATGACGCTTCCACCGGCCCCCGCCCGATCGTCTAATGGAAGCGGCGACATGAGCGTAGAGAGACGGAGAGAAGAAAAGATTGAAAGAGGAATGAAGAGAAGGATTTCACATCGCTGTATCAATCCCAAGTCATTCTTCTTTCCTCTGTGCTCTCTGTGTTCTCTGCGCTCGCATTTCAAAGGAGAGAGTGATGGCACGGATGTATGGATTTGTACAGGTGGATGTGTTCACGGATCGGGTGTTTGGCGGCAATCCACTGGCGGTCGTACGGGATGCGCGCGGATTGACGGACGGCGAGATGGCGGCGATTGCCGGGGAGATGAATCTTTCCGAGACGACCTTTGTGCTGCCGCCGACGCGGCCCGATTGCGACGCGCGCGTGCGGATTTTCACACCGAGGCGTGAACTCGCCTTCGCGGGGCACCCGACTATTGGGACGAGTTTCGTGCTGGCTACGCACGGGATGTTGCCCGCCGGGGTGCGAACACTGACGCTCGAAGAAGGGGTCGGGCCGGTGCCGGTGCGGCTGGAAGGCGACCCCGCCGCCCCCGATTTCCTCTGGATGCGGCACGGCGCGGCGACCTTCGGGCCACCGCTCGTACCGCGCGCCGATTTTGCCGCCGCCCTCGGTCTGATGGAGGATGACCTGCTCCCCGACGCACCGATTCAGACGGGCACGACGGGATCAGCCTTTCTCTACATTCCCCTCCGGGATCGCGCGACGGTGGATCGGGCGGCGCTCGATGTCCCGGCGATTCTGCGTTGCTTCTCGGACACCGCCGCTGTCGGCGTCTTCGTCTTCACGCCAGATGCCAATCCCACCTCCAACCGCGTCTATGCACGGATGTTCGCGCCCCACACATCAGGCATCCCGGAAGACCCCGCGACGGGGAGCGCCAGCGGCCCGCTTGGCGCGTACCTCGTCCAGCACGGCCTCGTCACGCCCGATGCAACGGTGCGGATCGTCAGTGAGCAAGGAGCAAAGATGGGTCGCCAGAGTTTCATTCACATCGCCATCACGACGGAAATGGGCGCCGTGACGGGCATCGAGGTTGGCGGCAGCGCCGTTCCAGTCCTCGAAGGAACGCTCTCGCTCCCCTGACGCGGTTCGGGAAAGGTTGCCAGATGAGCGGTGGTGGAGCAGGCCTATGAACAGCGAAATGGGTGAGCAAGTCCTCGATGCAATGGCCATCAGCGGGGCAGTGGTGCGGCCACGCCGGGAATGGTGGTCAGGCGCGATCGCGACGCTGCCGTTCTGGCCGGGCGCGGCGCTCTTCGGCCTCGTCTACGCGGTGACGGCGCGGGCGGCGGGCTTGTCCGGGCCGGAGATCGTCGGTATGTCGCTGCTCGTCCATGCGGGGTCGGCACAGTTCGCGGCGGTCAATCTGATCGCAGGCGGCGCAGGCGCAGTCTCCGTCATCGTCGGCACGACGATCACCAATGCGCGCTCCCTCCTCATTGGCGCGTCAATCGCACCGCGCGTCGCCGCACAACCGTTGTGGTGGCGACTACTCTATGCCTTTCATCTCACCGACGAATCATTCGCGGTGGCGACGGCGCGCTTCCTCCGGGGCGATGTGACACCGGGGTACGCGCTCGGCGCGAATCTCGGGATGGTGCTGCCGTGGACAGGATCGGCCATCGTCGGCGTGATCGTCGGGGCGGCGATTCCCTCGCCCACGCGATGGGGCATTGACCTCGTCATTCCGCTCACGTTTCTTGGTTTACTCGTTCCCCTCCTGAAAAACCGCCGCGCGGTGGGTGTGGCGCTTTGCAGTGGTCTGCTCGCGCTGCTCGGCGTGATGTTGCTGCCGGGGACGTGGTATCTCGTCGTGGCGGGCGGCGGCGGAAGCATGATCGGCGCGGTGTGGCAGACGTGGGAGGAACGGCGCGCATGTGGCTAACGATCCTCGGCATGAGCGCGGTCAGTTACACACTTCGGGTGACGATGCTCGTGACCGGTCGGCAGTTCCCCGCGTGGCTGGCGCGCGGGTTGGAATACGTCCCGATTGCTCTCTTCACCGCGCTCGCCGTTCCTGGCCTGCTGCGGCCACACGGGCAGATCGCCTTCGGGCCGGAAGCAGCGGCGGGCATCGTCGCGGCGCTCGTCGCCTGGCGCACAGCGGGGCGGATGCCGTTCGTCATCGGCGCGGGGGTGGGAACATTCCTCCTGGCCCGGCTGTTACTGGGGTAGGGTACTCCCGCGCGGCGGCAATCGCGCCATCGCGCATCTTCTTCCACCATTCCCCAGCCGGGGTAGATTGCGCAGGCTATCATGAGCAGCATCACCGACACCCTCGCGCACATGAATTTCCCGACCCGCGTGACCCTGGCGGTCGGCTACTCGTTCGCCGTACCGCCCTTTCTCGCTATCGTGCCTGCGCTCCGTAATCCGGCAGGGCGCACCCGATTCCTCGGTATCCCGCACCGCGCCGTCATCGCGTCCGCATTGCTGGGCGCGGGCTGCGTCACCGCCGGATGGTTCGCGGCAGGCTACCGCGCCCAGAACGCGCTCAACGTCGGCTGGCTGATCGCCTGCACAACCATCTGGCTCCGTTCCGAGAACAAACTCCGCCTCCAGCGAGGGGAAACGGAAACCGAATGAACCGCAGAGACGCAAAGGACGCAAAGAAAGACAAAAAGGGTATACGAGAAGCATGGCGATCTCTATGATACATGCGTAAATAATCCTCTTCTTTTTCTTTCTCTTCTTTGCGTCTTTTGCGCTCTTTGCGTCTCTGCGGTTCATTCGGTTTGTCAGTCTGCCGGGAAGGGTGAAGCGTGATACGGTGGGTGCGGTCGCAATGGGCACGGAGCGCGCTCGTCTTTGTCACGACGCTCGCCGTCGCGCTCTCGTTCGGCATTGGCCTCAGTCGCCCGACCGGTCCGGCGCGCATCACCGTTCTGCCGGTGGGCGACGCGATCACCTACCTGATCGAAGATGGCGACGGGCGGCGGATCATCGTCGGTGGTGGCGGGACGGATGCGGCGCTGCGGGCATTCAGCGAACGGACGTGGCCCTGGGAGCGGCGCGTGGATATGCTCGTCCTCCCACCACCCTTCCGCGATCACTTGCCGGGCGCGACCGAACTCGTCCAACGGACAGCGGTTGGCAGAGTGATCGAGATCGGTGGACCCGGCGCGAAACCCCCTGCCCGCTACGATCCCTGGCAACTTGCCACCCTCGATCGCGGTTCTGTACCCGAACGGTTGTGGGGGCATGCGACGATTCCCCTTGCCCGTGGCGCGACGCTCGATCTGATCGCCCCCGAAGCGCCAGACGGTATCCCGCTGAAACTCCCCACGAAAGCGCCAAAACCAAGTCAGGGCAACGCTCGCGCGCCGCAATCACCCGCCGACCCCGAAAGTGGTGCGGCATCCGGCGGCTACCTGCGGCTCTCAGACAGCGGGACAAGCCTGCTGGTCGCCCTCGGTGCGCCGGATGCGACGCTCCCCGGCTTCGCACGGCTGATCGGCCCGACGCTCTTCGTTGCCCCAAACTCCTCATCGCTCCCGACACTTACCGGATATGTCCGACCGTGGGCGCTCGTTGATCTCTTCAGTGGCCCGGAACCTGACGCGACGACGCTGCCGCCGCGCACACTGACCGTGCCACAAGGGCAAGCCTTCACGATGCTGCTCGATCCACATGGCGTTCGTATCCAGGGCATCGCTGACATCCCCGCCTGGGCCGCGCATGCGTAATATCGGGCGA
>JALYUS010000185.1 GCA_030853625.1 Chloroflexota bacterium | reverse complement strand
ATCGTCGCCGCGACGACAGCAAGTGCGGCGGATGCGTTCGGGTATGTATTGATAAGATGCGCCGTTTCCTCATCCCAGAGTTCGAGAATAGTTTCCATCTTTCTGCCTCAGTCGTTAGTCGTTTTTCAAATCGGGCTGATCGCTATGATGTAACGCCGTAGATCATCGGGATCGCCCCAAATCGTGAAATGTCCCATCGCGCCGGACGTTCGTTGGATCTGAATCCGTTGTCCGTCGGTCGGAAGATTGAGCGTCGCAATGAATCGCCATCGAGTGCGAGTGAAGCGTGCTGCTGTCGCACGCACTTGATCGGGCGTCGCATTCATTGATACTCCCGTCGCCCACCGTTGGGCCACGGGATCGCTACTCACCGGCAGGCCGCGCGCCGCGCGTGACAGAAACTCATCAGACAGCGGCGGATCGTTCTTGGCCAGATAATACAATCTGACAATCGTTCCCCTGTCATCAAGATAATACACCCTCGTCAAACCCCTCCCGCTTTACTCATGTCTTGCCGCAGATGGTGCGAGTTGCCGCAGGCTATCAAGCGCCTTCATATACTGATCGCTCGGTGCGGCCAGATTCTGGGGGAGTGGGAAGCCGATGCAGTCAACAAGACCCTCGGAGCGCGCTTTGATGCGGGGAACGATTGTGTCGTACATGCCGGAGACGCAGAACTCGTCGAGGACATCGTCGGGGACAACGGTCGCGAGGTCGCTCCAGCGCTGCTGGGCGATCAGACGACGCAGGTCGCTGTTCATCGCTTCCCAGCCGTGGTGTGCGAGGACCGGCAGGTAGGTACGCGTCGAGGCGTAGAAGGCGATGCGGTAGCGCGCCTGCTCCCGCGCGGCGTGGACCTCTTCGTCCGTCGCGCCAGTGGCAATGAAGCCGCCGCCGATCATCTCGAAGGTGTCGAGCGACCGCCCGGATTTCTGCGCGCCGATTGCGACGTTCGGCCAGATCACATCCCGCGTATACGCGGGCGTCGAGAACGGATGGATGCGCAAGCCATCGCAGAGTTCACCGGCGAGTTGGATGTTGTAGGTGTTGACGGCGGCGATCTGAATGCCCGGCGGCGGCACGGCGAGCGGCGCGGGGCTGAACTCCGGCGTCATCAGGTCCATCGTGTAGAATTCGCCCTTGAAATCGAGCGGGGTCTTGTGCTGCCACGCCTCCCAGACGGCACGGAGGCCGAGGATATAGTCGCGCAGACGCGGCCCCGGCGCACCCCAGACGGTGCTGAACCGGCGTTCGATATGCCCCTTGACCTGCGTACCCAGGCCGAGCACGAACCGTCCGTTCGACATCTCTTGCAGGTTCCACGCGGTGTACGCGTTTGCCATTGGACTACGCGGAAAGGCAATGGCGACCGACGTGACGAGGCGGGCGCGCTCGGTTGCCGTGCTCGCCAGTGTGAGCGGCAGAAAGGGATCGCGCCGCAGTTCCGGTTGGGCGATGCTGTCGAAGCCAAGCGCTTCGATGGTACGCGCGTACGCCGGAATTTCCCTCCATGGGACATCGTGCAGGCTCGCTTCAAGTCGCATGGCAGAAATCATCCTTCACGAAGTGTCGAAGTGCCGAAGTGCCGAAGCGTCGAAGTGTCAATGGCGCGTCGTGTGCCGCCGATCCCTGTATCGGGAGTGTAAGAATACCGCGTCAGGCGCCGGCTGGCTACCGGAACTCCTAACCCCCAATCCTTTTTCTGCGGGAAAGATGAACGCATATGGTCTGGTCTCGCTCTTGGTATTCGTGTCGCCGGTAGTGTATTCTCGCGCCATCGGATGATGTGGTGGGCGGCCTGTGGCTCGGTCCTCAGTCTTGAAGGGTGGCTTCGCGTGACGCTATTTCGGCTGGACGGCAAGGTGGCATTCATCACGGGGGCGGGGAGCGGCATCGGCGAGCAGGCGGCGCTCCTGTTCGCGCGGCAGGGGGCGACTATCGCCATCGCGGATGTCAACCCCGAGGGCGGACAGCGCGTTGTGACGGCAATTATCGGCGCAGGTGGCACGGCCTCGTTCCATCACGTCAATGTCACTGACCCCGCCAGCGTGCGGGCGGCGATTGACGCCGTGACCGGGCGGTATGGGCGGCTCGACATCGGCATTAACAACGCGGGCATCGGCCTCGTCGGCGACGTGACCGAGACGAGCGAAGATGATTACGACCGGCTGATGGGCGTCAATGTCAAGGGTGTTTTCCTCTGCGCGCAGGCGGAAGTGCGCTGGATGAAGGAGCACGGCGGCGGCGCGATCATCAATACGTCGTCCGTCGCGGGGTTGGTTGGGGTGGATCGCCGCTTCGCGTATAGCACGACGAAGGGCGCGGTGACGGCGATGACGAAGCAACTCGCCGTGGATCATGTCACGGATCGCATTCGCGTCAACTGCGTCTGCCCCGGCACCGTCGAGACGCCCTTCGTGGACGCCTACCTCGCCAAATATCACGCGGGCGAGGAAGAGGCGACCCGCGTGCAACTGCGCGCCCGCCAGCCGCTCGGACGCCTCGGCCAGCCGGATGAGATTGCCTACGCGATGCTCTACCTCGCTTCCGACGAAGCGGCCTTCGTCACCGGCTCCGCACTGATTATTGATGGTGGTCTGACAGCGCGGTAGTTAATCACGGGGAATCTCGCATCGAACGACGAGCAGACGGGGAGGCCACAATGAATCTCGGCTATTTCACGATGCCACTCCATCCACCCGGTTCGGATATCGGGCAGACGATGGCCGATGACCTCGCGCAGTTGATCGCACTCGACCGTCTCGGCTACAGCGAAGCCTGGATCGGCGAGCACTTCACCTCGCAATGGGAGAACATCCCCTGCCCCGATCTCTTCATCGCCCAGGCGTTGGCGCTCACGAAACGAATCGTGCTGGGGACGGGCGTCTCCTGCCTGCCCAATCACAACCCGCTGATGCTGGCGCAGCGGATCGCGCAGCTCGACCAGATGGCGCAGGGCCGCTTCCGCTGGGGGGTCGGGTCGGGTGGCTTTGCCGGTGACTTCGAGTTGTTCGACATTGATGTGGAGCACATGGAGCAGCGGCAGTTGACGCGCGACGTGCTGGACGCGGTGCTGGCGCTCTGGGATAACCCGCAGCCGGGGCTGGTGGAACACCCACGCTGGCGCTACCGGGTGCCGGAACAGCAGGATGACATCGGACTCGCACTCCACCTGCGCCCGTACCAGCGCCCCCACCCGCCGATTGCCGTCGCCGGGATCGGGCCACGCTCCGACATGCTGACGCTGGCCGGGGAGCGCGATTGGATCCCGATGAGCATCAATATCGTCACGCCCGCGACGCTGAAGGCGCACTGGGAGACCTACGCCGCCAGTAGCGCGCAAGCCGGGCGCACGGCGGACCGCGCCATCTGGCGCGTCGCGCGTGATGTCTACATCGGTGAGACGCCCGAGCAGGCGCGGCGCGATGTGCTCAATGGCGTGCTGGGGCGTGACTGGCGGGACTACTTCCTGCCGTTGTTGAAGCGGACGAACATGCTGATTGGGCCGAAGCTCGATCCCGCGATGCCGGACGACGCGGTGACGCTCGACTACTTGTGCGAGAACCTCTGGATCGTCGGCGATGTGGAGGAGGTGACGCGGAAGTTGCGCGATCTCTACACGACCGTCGGCGGCTTCGGTACGCTGCTGATAATGGGTCACGAGTGGCAGCCGGAGGAGAAGTGGCGGCGCTCGATGGAGTTGCTGATGACCGAGGTCGTGCCACGGATGGCCGATCTGGAGGCGGCGATCGGTTGAGGGCGAGGAGACAGCATGGAAGCAGATGAGGGAGGCGTCACCGTATGGCAAGAGTCGAATTCCCGTCTCTTTATTGACGCTGGCCGCATCTACACGCCGGATCGGGAGACGATCAGGCGCACTTTTCTCGATCTCATCCCCGCCGACCGCGACGATGCATTTTGCGGCGTCGAGATCGGCCACGGACAAGGGTGGCTAATGGACGCGATACTCCATCGGTTTCCGAAGGCGCGGATGATCGGCGTGGAGGGTTCGGACGCGATGCGTGACGCGGCGACCGCCGCCCTCGCGTCGCACATGGGGCGGTTCGACCTGCGTCCGTTCCGGCTGGAAGATGATGCCTGGCTCGATGCGCTCGCCGAGCCGGTGCGCTGCTTCGTCAGTTGCCTCGTCGTCCACCATCTCGATGGCCCCGGCAAGCGGGCGCTGTTCGCGCGGTTGCACCGGCATCTCGAACCGGGCGGCGCGCTGCTGATCGCGGACATCGTCGAGCCGACGAGCGCGTGGGAGCGGCAGATGATGGCACGCGCCTACGATGACGCCGTGCGCCGCCAGTCGCTGGCGTTCACCGGCAGCCTCGCCGTTTTCGACCAGTTCGAGGCCGACCACTGGAATATCTTCGACTATCCCGACCCGGATTTCGACAAACCATCCACGGTGCCGGAGCAACTCGGCTGGCTGATAGAAGCGGGATTTACGGGTGTGGATGTCTTCTGGGCGACAGCCGGACACGCACTTTTCGGCGGATATAAGGGGTGATTCAGGGATTCTCAAGGGCTTTCGGCAGAACGAGACCGAACCGCGCGCAGAGCAGCCGCATGTCATGGCGGTCATCATCGTCCGACTCGTAGGCAAGATGGCAGCGCAGTTGCAACTCCGGTGTCAGGCAGCGGACGGGATACCCGGCAATCGTTCCCGTGCCGGTCAGCCCTTCGGGCGGGTAATGGAATGTACTGCCATCCGGTTGCTGCTGGATGCCCCCGCCCTCGCGGTCGAGGGTGACGGGATGCACGTCAATCCGCCGATCCCCAGCATCACGGAGCACACAACGCGTCGGCAGTTCGTCAGTAATCAGCATGAACCCAAGAGCGCGCAACGCATTCCGCGCCGCATCCAATTGCGCCATTGCCATCACGATATCCAGATCATCGTGCTTCCGTGTCTCTTCACCGAGTAGCGCATCCACGCCCCACCCGCCATCGAGCCACACCACGATACTGGCCGCTGCAAGGCAAGACAGGATTTCGAGAACATCCGCCGCGCGCATCATCTGGCTGGTTTCCACCATCTAACGTACAAAAGAAAACCGCTCCCATCACTGGGAGCGGGCCTCGTCGTCATCTCTGACGACCGGTTACTGACTACTGACTACTCGTCTAGTAATCCATGCCGCCCTGCGGCATCGCCGGGGCCTGGGACTTCTCCGGGATGTCGGTGATCAGGGCTTCGGTCGTCAGGATCATCCCCGCGATGGAGGCGGCGTTCTCGACCGCCGAGCGGGTGACCTTGACTGGGTCGGTGATGCCGAGTTTGATCATGTCGCCGTACTGGCCGGTGATCACGTCGTAGCCGATGTTCGAGCCGCCGTCCGCACTGTGGCGGCGGACGGTCTCGATGACGACCGAGCCGTCGAGGCCGGCATTCTGCGCGATACCGCGCATCGGCTCCTCAAGCGCGCGGCGGAGGATGTTGACACCGGTCTGTATGTCGCCCTGAGCCTTGACACTGTCGAGCGCCTGAACCGCATTGACGAGCGAGACGCCGCCACCGGGGACGATGCCCTCCTCAACCGCCGCGCGGGTGGCCGAGAGCGCGTCCTCGACGCGGTGCTTCTTCTCCTTCAGTTCGGTCTCCGTCGCCGCGCCGACCTTGATCACCGCGACGCCGCCGGAGAGCTTCGCCAGCCGCTCCTGCAACTTCTCGCGGTCGAAATCGCTGGTCGTCGTCTCGATCTGCGCGCGGATCTGCTCGATCCGGCCCTTGATCTCGTCGTCCGAACCGGCGCCGTCCACGATTGTCGTGTCATCCTTGGTGGAGACGACGCGGCGGGCGCGACCGAAGTCCGCGACCGTGACGTTCTCGAGCTTGCGGCCCGTCTCCTCAGAGATCACTTCGCCACCGGTGAGGACGGCGATGTCGCGCAGCATTTCCTTGCGGCGGTCGCCGAAGCCGGGGGCCTTGACGGCGAGGCCGTTGATCGTGCC
>JALYUS010000169.1 GCA_030853625.1 Chloroflexota bacterium | reverse complement strand
TGGACGGATCGTGACCGCGAGCGGGCAGCGGCCTTTACGCACAGCGATCCGTGGCGCATCATGCGGATCACGGGCGAGTTCGTCTCCGGCTTCGATGCGCTCGCGGGGATCGGCCCCGCCGTGACCGTCTTCGGTTCGGCGCGGACGCACGAGAGCGACCCGATGTATGCCGCCGCGCGGTCGGTCGGCGCGGCGCTGGCAAAGGCTGGCTTCGCGACGATCACGGGCGGTGGCCCTGGTATCATGGAGGCGGCAAACCGGGGCGCAATGGATGTGGGTGGCGTCTCCGTCGGCGCGAATATCGAGTTGCCCTTCGAGCAGGGGATGAACCGCTACGTCAATCTCGCGCTCAACTTCCGCTACTTCTTCGTACGCAAGACGATGTTCGTCAAGTACGCCGAGGGCTTCATCTGCTTCCCCGGCGGCTTTGGCACCCTCGATGAGTTGTTCGAGTCCCTGACGCTAATCCAGACGGGCAAACTCGGCATGTTCCCCGTCGTGCTCTTCGGGCGGTCGTACTGGCAGGGTTTGCTCGACTGGATCGCGTCAACCGTCCTCGCGGAAGGGAAGATCGCCCCGCCCGATCTCGACCTCCTGAAAGTGACGGACGACCCCGCCGAAGCGGTGCAGGTGATCGCCGAGACATACCGGCACAATATGACGACGCTCGATGGCGGCAGCGGTATTCCCATGACGTGGGACCCGGACCCGAAACCTGTCCATCCGACACCCGCGAATTTGTAGGTATCTGGTAGCGTAGGCTTTACTCAACTTTCCCCAATCAGGCGACGGAGCAGAGCGTCTCGGTCACGTGGTCGAGGAGCACGCGGGGACGTTCGCCATCTCGGCATCATCAGCCGCTCTGCGAAAAGTCTCGCGTGCCCCGATCGCCGACGACCCGCAAGGCGGCGGTGACGGTGCGTTGGGCAGGCGCCAGGAGCGAGAATCGCCCCGGTGAGCGGTACCTGGACATGCACCCAGACACGGCGCGAGAAGCGTGGTGCGAAAGGGCGGAGCAGGAGCAGCATCGCGGGCAGTAGGGAAGGCACCGGGACCTCCTCCTGGTCGAGGGGTGGCGAGCATACCCCGCCGCTTCATCTCCTGCCAAATGGGGAAAGTCGAGCTAAGGAAAGTCCGTTTGCCGCTTTGAGACAATTTGTGCGAGGCTCATAAACGATCGTTTTGAGACACTTCCCTCGTGTACTCCGGCCGGTAATTGATGCCACCATCTGCGTAACGGCGGTCACACCGGCCATGATTCACGCGTCCAAGCCATGTCCCAGAACAGGTATTCGTAGCGGCTGCTGGTGCGGAAGATGTCGCGCAACCGCTCGCGGCCGGATTCATGCAGGCGTGACGCCTCGTCGTCAATCACGCCGCGCATCCAGATGCTCACTGCCTCGAACTCGACGTTGGCGTAGGTGAGGAGCCAGTCGCGGTAGGGATGCGCGCCGGGCGGCTCACCTTGCGCGGTGAAGTGCTGGCCGACGACGGCGTAGATCCACGCGCACGGGAGCATCGCCGTCAGTGTTTCAGCCAGTGTGCCCATCGCGCCGATCTGGAGCATGTGGCGTGTGTAGGCATAGTTCGTCGGCGCCATCGGCACGGCAGCCATCTCCTCCGGCGTCATGCCGAAGCGTGCCGCGTATCCCTCGTGCAGGGCGCGCTCGACGTTCACGGTGTTAATCAGCCGCTCCGCGAGCACCTTCGCGCGGTCGCGATCGCTCGTTTTCGTGGCAGCGAAGCCAAAGGTCCGCGCCAGATCGGTGAGGAAGCGCGCGTCCTGCAAAATGTAGAACCGGAAGGTCTCCGTCGGCAGCGTGCCATCGCCGAGCGCGACGAGGAATGGATGCGTCAGTTGTGCCTCCCAGATCGCCGCACACTCCCGCCGCATCGTCTCCGTAAACGTCTCCGTCATGACATCATCCTTTCAAAGATGAAAACGATTGAACCGCAGAGGCGCAGAGGGCGCAGAAACCGGAAGAGAGGGATGGGGAAGGG
>JALYUS010000129.1 GCA_030853625.1 Chloroflexota bacterium | reverse complement strand
ACGTTCTTCTACACGATCGTCATCTTCAATCAGCAGAATATCCCGGAGAACCTTCAGAAGAACGGTGGTTTCGTGCCCGGCATCCGCCCGGGGCGACCAACGGCGGAGTATCTCTCCCGCGTCCTGAACCGGATTACGATCGCGGGCGCCTTATTCTTAGGTGTGGTGGCGATCCTGCCATTCATCGCGCGACTGATCACGGGCATCACGCAGTTGGGGTTGGGGAGCACGGCGCTTCTCATCGTCGTCGGCGTCGCGATTGACACAATGCGGCAATTGGAATCGCAACTGCTGATGCGCAACTATGAGGGCTTTATTCGGTGAGTGGCGCGGCGACAAGTACGAGCACGAACACGAACAAGAACGCCCTTTTCTTCGGCCCGCAAGGGGTCGGAAAGGGGACGCAGGCGACAATTGTCGCGCCCCGGTTACGGCTCGCACATGTCTCCACCGGCGACCTGTTCCGGCGGAATATCGCGGAACAGACGGCGCTCGGTCAGCAGGTCGCGCCGATCCTCGATGCCGGTCTGCTCGTACCAGATACCTTAACGATCGCGATGCTGGATGACCATCTCATCACCCTACGTCAGGCGGCGCCGGAGCTGCGCGGCGTGATCTTCGATGGCTTCCCGCGCACGGTAGCGCAGGTGGAATCGTTGGATGCCTTTCTCCGCTCGCGGGGCGAGCAGGTAGACGCAGTCGTGTACATTGATGCGCCACGCCCGGTGCTCGTCGAGCGCATTTTCAGCCGCGGGCGGGCGGATGATACGCGTGAGGCCGCCGAGGAACGGTTGCGGCTGTACGAAGAAAAGACGCAGCCGCTCTTGTCGCTGTTCGAGCGGCGCGGCATTATTCATCGCATTAACGGCAATCAGCCAATCGAGGCTGTCACGGCGGAGATCATCGCCGCACTTGCCCCGATCTTTGAGGGGAGCACGGCATAAGATGGCGCGTGGTGGGACGATGACCCTGAAATCAGCCCAGGAGATCGCGAAGATGCGCGCTGCGGGACGCGTCGTCGCGGAGGCGCTCGAAGCGATGCGCGCCGCGATCCGGCCCGGCGTGACGACGGCGCAGGTGGACGCGGTCGGTGAAGCGGTGATCCGCAAAGCGGGCGCGACACCGTCGTTCAAGGGATTGTATGGCTTCCCGGCGAGTGTCTGCGTCGCGGTGAATGACGAGGTCGTACATGGCATTCCCGGCAAGCGGACACTGCGGAACGGCGACATCATCAAGGTTGATACGGGCGCATTCCTCAATGGCTGGCACGGCGACGCGACACTCACGGTCCCGGTTGGTGAGATAGACGAGGAATCGCAACGGCTCGTCGCGACAACCTACGATGCGCTGCTCGCCGGGATCGAGCAATGCCGCCCCGGTAAACGGATTGGTGATATTGGGCACGCGATCCAGCAGTACGGTGAATCGCGTGGCTATGGCATCGTGCGGCAATATGTCGGTCACGCTATCGGGCGTCGAATCCATGAGGAGCCGCAGGTACCCAACTACGGCGATCCGGGCGTCGGCACGCTCCTTCGCAAGGGGATGGTGCTGACGATTGAGCCGATGCTGACCGTCGGTACCTACGAGACGCATACCTTGCCGGACAAGTGGACCGTCGTCACGAACGACGGCAAGCGGGCCGCGCAATTCGAGCATACGGTCGCGATTACCGATGGCGACCCGGAAATCCTCACGGTACTCTAGCGCATGCGGCGGGTAACGTGGTATGATAGCAGTTCGCTGCCGTGAAGTCGGTGGCGTTTATGCGGCCCGCGTGCGGCGGGTTCGGCAGCGGAAGTGAAAGAAATGAGGAGCGCCTTTGGCGAAGAAAGATGTCATCGAGGTCGAGGGGAAGGTCGTTGAGCCGTTGCCGAACGCGATGTTCCGCGTTGAACTGGAGAGCGGCCACGAAGTCCTTGCCCATATCTCCGGCAAAATACGGTTGAACTTCATCCGCATTCTCCCCGGTGACCGCGTGCGCGTCGAACTTTCGCCCTATGACCTGACCCGTGGCCGGATTGTCTACCGGCATCGCTAGACCAGGAGAGGAAGACGCATGGCTCGTATCGCCGGTGTAGACATTCCCCGCGAGAAGCGCGTCGAAATCGCGCTCACGTATCTGTATGGTATTGGCCTGACGACCAGTCAGAAGATTCTCGCGCGCACCGGTATTAATCCCGACACGCGTGTCAATCAACTGACGGACGATGAAGTGACACGGCTGCGCGACATCATCGAGAAAGAGATGGTCGTCGAGGGCGACCTCCGCCGTGAAGTGGCGATGAATATCAAGCGATTGATTGACATCAACTGCTATCGCGGCATCCGCCATCGGCGCGGTATGCCGGTGCATGGACAGCGCACAAAGACGAATGCCCGAACCCGCCGCGGCCCACGCCGTGCGGTTGCCGGTAAGAAGAAGGCGACGAAGTAGTGAGGAGTCGGCAGTAATCAGTAGACAGTAGTCAGAACGGGATTGAATCCTCTGACCACCGGCTGCTGTTTACTGTTTACTGGAGGAGCGACCAATGGCCGAGCAACGACGACGAGGGGCACGCGGCGGGAAGAATCGCGTACGACGACGCGATCGCAAGAACGTCCCGCGCGGGCGTGCCTATATCTCTTCCACTTTCAATAATACGCTGATCACGCTGACTGACCCGCAAGGAAATGTTCTGTCGTGGGGCAGTGCGGGGTCGTCGAACTTCAAAGGTTCACGCAAGAGTACGCCCTACGCCGGGCAGGTCGCGACCGAGGGGGCCGTCCGCCGTGCGATGGAGCACGGGCTTCGGCAGGTCGAGGTCTTTGTCAAAGGCCCTGGAAGTGGCCGCGAGGCGGCCGTCCGCGCGCTCCAGTCGTCCGGTTTGCAGGTGCTCTCGATCACGGATGTAACGCCGATCCCGCACAACGGATGCCGCGCACCGAAGCGACGGCGTGTCTGAGTGCCGCCCGATGGGCGGGTAGGATGGATGGAACCGGATTGGCAGTTCGCGCTGATGATAAAAAGGGAGGCTGAACGCGGTGCTAGACATTGCCCAGCCAAAGGTAGACCTCACAAAGAGTGGTCAAAATTACGCACGGTTCACCGTTGAACCGCTCTCGCCGGGATACGGCACGACGCTCGGCAACGCCCTGCGACGCATCTTGCTCTCATCGCTGCCCGGTACGGCGATTACTAAGATTCGCATCAGCGATGTCTGGCACGAATTCAGCAC
>JALYUS010000495.1 GCA_030853625.1 Chloroflexota bacterium | reverse complement strand
CTCAGTCCCCTCATCGGCGCGCCGCCTCCGCATCGGAGTCGATCAGCTCCAGGTAGACGTCCTCCAGCGAATGGCGCGACTCGCCGATCGATAGCACGTCCGCGTTGGCGGCCACCAGCGCGCGGGTGATCGCCGGCGCCGCGATCTTGGCGTCGGTGACAGTGACGACGTATCCGCCGTCTGCGTCCTGGCGCCACCCTTGAACGCCCGGCAGTTCAACGAAGACGGCGTCAGGCGCCTTGAGGGGGGCGCGCGTCCGGACCGTCAGAGCTCGTGCGAACAGCCGGTCACGCAGATCCGCTGGACGTCCGATCGTACGCATCGTCGTGTTGAGGATCGCGACGCGGTCGCACAGGCGCTCCGCCTCCTCAAGCCGATGCGTCGTCAGGAAGATCGTCACTCCGCTGCGGCCAAGCGATGCGATCAGCTCGTGTACATCGCGGCTGGCGACCGGATCAAGCCCGGCTGTCGGCTCGTCGAGGAACAACACTTGAGGGTCGCTCAACAGCGCCCGCGCGAGCGCGACGCGTTGACGCAATCCCTTTGACAAGACACCGGATGGATCCTGCGCACGGTCGGTCAGGCTGACGGCATCCAGCACGCGCGCGATCCGCGCCGGGGTGTCCGGCACCTCGTAGAGGTCAGCGAAACACTTGAGGTTCTCGGCGACGGTCAGACGCTCGTACAGTCCAGGCGTCTCGGGCATGATCGCGATGCGCCGCCGGATCTCGACCCCGTTCTCAGGCACGAGCGACAGGCCGGCCACCTCCGCCACCCCCGACGTCGGCGCGAGCATCGTCCCCAGGGTGCGAACCGTCGTCGTCTTCCCAGCCCCGTTCGGCCCAAGAAAGCCGAACACCTCCCCATAGGAGATCTCAAACGAAACGTCTTCGAACGCCACTCTGTCACCGAAGCGCTTCCCCAGTCCACGTACCGCGAGCGCCGGACCATCCGGCCGGGGGGCGGAGCCAGTATCTGTTCTGGCGCGCATCAAAGGCAATTCTGCCGCGGCGACCATGTGCTCGGCATAGCAAGCGCGTACGTTACGGCGATCGAGATGCTTGCATCTGATCAGACTCATCGCTCTGACCCAGCCGGCGGCCCACTTGCATTCGTGCAAGGAAGAGCATCACGTCAGCGCGCGCGAGAGCCCCGCAACGCGCGGAATCCGGGGAACTCGGGACGGCGGCGGAGGGTTGCTGAGGAGTCCTAGCGAGGGTCGAGGATCACGATCGGGATTATCCGACCCTTCGCGTTGCGCCGGAAGAATTCGTAACCGGGGTAGAAAGCGACGAACTGCGGCCAGAGGCGATCACACTCATCGTCGGTGGCGACGCGAGCGCGGACGTTATGAGTTGCGGAGCCGATTTGCATCGTGTTGTCTGGGTGTGCCTTGACGTTGTGAAACCACGCGGGGTGCGTTGGCTGTCCGGCTTTCGAGGCCACCACGGCGACCGCGTGGCCGTGGGCGTGATACATCAGAGGCGACGTTCGCTGCACCCCGCTCTTAGCGCCGGTGTGGTCGACGAGAACGATCCTGGCCTCGGGCCAGCCTGGCAGGTGCCCCCCGACCTTCCCGCGCGACCACCGATACAGCGCCACATGAATCCTTGTGGACCGTCGACCCAGGTAGATGCCGCGCTTATTCAGAAACTGAGAGCTCGCGGCGGTGCACTGCCCGAACAGGGTCACTGTGATGACCGATCGGCAAGGGAGACGGCCCGCTGGCCACGTCTGTCCAATCTTGCTCTGTTCATGTGGATCGGTGTTCAGCTCCTGCATTCACGATCGAACGGGGATATCGACGTCCTGAGATCATCCTCCGATGCGCGCGCGCAAGCAGGCACCTGCAGGCGCTCCCGTAGGCGACCCGGGCTGCGGAGCCGCCGCCGGTCACCCTCGTGGCGAGGAACGGGTCTCTCGTGGACGATCCGGTCAAGACGCGCCTTCGTGTTGGCACGGGCATCGCCCGTCTCTGAACAGGCCCTTGACTTTGCCCCATAAAGTCAACTAGGGTTTGCCTCACAAACTCTAGTTGGGAG
>JALYUS010000083.1 GCA_030853625.1 Chloroflexota bacterium | reverse complement strand
CTCATTGCTCACCCCTCATTGCTCATTGCTGCTCAGGCGCGGCGGTCGCGCGGGACTTCGCCGTCGAGCGTGTCGGGGCGCGGCGTGGCACTCTGGTCCTGAAGCACGTAGGCGTAGAGGGCCGCCGCAATCAATGCGCCGAGAATCGGTGCGACCCACCAGAGCCAGCCATTCGCCCAATGATTACCGACGAGCGCCGGGCCGAGCCAGCGCGCGGGATTCATCGCCGCCCCACTCACGCCGCCCCCGACGAAGATGTCCATCGTGATCGAGAGACCGATCGCAAGGCCAGCAATCGCGCGGGGCCGCGCTCGTCCACGGCAGTACCGAAGACCACAAACATCAGGAAGAAGGTCATGATGGCTTCAGCGAGGAACGCCCCGCCGATGGAATATCCTGTGCCGATCGCCGTGGCGATAATCGCCCCCGCGCCAACGAAGATCAGCGCAAACGTCCCGACAAACTCAACAATCAGCGCGCGGATGACATTCAGTCTCTGTTGCTCCTTCAGCGCAATCTCTCCCTCCCTGCATCGGCGATACACCCAAATTCACCGTCCGTACGCCAGTCTAGCAGCGAGTACCACGCCATGCTAGGGGAACACGATTATGAACCGCCAGGATGCCACGAAAAGACTCAGCACAGAGGACACAGAGGACACAAAGAACACGGAGATAGGTTCTTATTTTCTCTTCTCTGTGTTCTCTGTGTCCTCTGCGATCTCTGCGCTCGCATTTTTCATTGCGCCTTTGCGGTTCTCCTCGGTTTCTCTCCGGTTTCTTCAGCCAGTGTGAGCATCGGCAATGCGGCCGGCGTGGCGAACTTGCGGATTGATCGTCGTCAGGATGGCGAGCAGGGCCGCCGGAACCGCGCCGATGTAGACCGTGGTAATCGGGCCGAACTTTTGCAGCAGTATGCCCATCAGCGCGAAGCCGAGCATTTGCGCGCCGAAGGTGACGAGCCGGAAAACGCTATTGACCCGCCCTTGCAGGGCATCCGGGATCAGCACAAGGCGATAACTGAAGTGCGTCGTCACATAGATCGGCACGAACAGAAATCCGGCCGCATTGACGATGCCGAGCCAGAGGATATTCGGCGCCCATGCGTACGGCACCCAGCTAATAACGAAGAGCCACGCGATCCAGACCATAATTCTTCCGACCGTGAATCGGTGCTGCACCGGCGCGGCGAACGCGGTGCCCAGCAGCGTGCCAACGCCGCCCGTCGCGAAGATCAGCCCGATCGCGACAGACGACGCGCCATGTCGCTGTGCGAGACTGATGAGCAGCAGTGTCCACCCGCCATAGAGCAGGTTCACGCCGCCGCTGACCCAGCAGAGGAAGCGGATGGTCGGCTGATGCCAGAGCCAGCCGAGACCTTCCTTGATCTCCTCCCGGATATGGCGCTGCGCCTGCGTGCGCTCCTCCTGAAACTCCATCTTGATGAAAAAGACCGAGATCGCGGAGACCGCGTACGAGACCGCATCCGCGACGAACGGGAAGGCGCGCCCGATGCTGTAAAGCGCGCCGCCGACCGAGGGGCCGAGCAGGCCGGAGAGGGAATAGGTCCCCTCATTGAGCGAGACAGCGGCGGGCAATTGCTCCTTGCGGACAATCCGCGCCAGGCACGACGTTTCGGCCAGCCCGAAGAAGATGAAGAGCATCCCCTCGACAAAGGTAACGACGTACAATTGCACGAGCGTCAACCGGCCGAGCGCGAGCGCGACGGGGATGCTGCCGAGCGCCAACGCCCGCCCGGTGTCGGAGAGGATCATCACTTTCTTGCGATCCCAGCGATCCACATACGCCCCGGCGGGCAGCCCGAAGAGGACATACGCCAGGCCGCGCATCGCGCCGAGGAACCCCGCCTGCGCCGGTGATCCGGTGACGGCGAGGATAAGGAGCGGGAAGGCCAACTGCGAGACCTGCGAGCCGATCGCTGAGACGAGTTGCCCGCTGAAGAGGAGCAGAAAGTTCCGATTCCGCCGCAGCGCGCTGGATGGCGGCTGCCGACGCGCCGCCGGTGCCGGTTGCTGACCGTGTAACGGTTCAATTTCAACGGTTATCATCTTTTGTTTCTCCATCATCGTATCTGCCGAATTCGTCGCAAACAAAAAGACCGCGAGCGAGGCGTCCGGCCTGCCACGGTCTGCGCGTGCGATGGAAGAAGGGTTAGATCATCGGACGGCTGATTTCGGGCAGACTGCGACACGGACCCCGCGCGGTCCCACGTAATGCCAATAGGCGTACTGCAATGTCGCCGGTCGCAATCATGTCCATCAGCAATCTCACGTATCGCGGGCGCGCAATGCGCCACATATCTGTTTACGAGAATAAAGAGTGCGGCGGGGAGTGTCAACAGATCGTTTGGACAGGATCAGACGCCACATGCCATATGAGGTAACCGCGTCGCCGTGTATGATGCACGGGTCATTGAGTATCGTCCGCGCACATCGAGGAGCATTACGATGGAGCAACGACCACTGGGCAACACCGGATTGCAGGTTTCTGCGCTCGGTTATGGGAGCGGCGCGATCGGCGGCTTGTTCACGAAGGGCGATCCCGCCGAGCAGCGGCGCGCCGTCGCCCGCGCGCTCGACGCGGGGATTACCTACTACGATACCGCGTCGAGTTACGGCGATGGCAAATCCGAAGAAAATCTTGGCCGCGTCCTGCGCGAACTGGGCGCGTGGGATCGCGTCGTCGTTGGGACGAAAGTGCGTCTGACGGCGGACGACCTCGATGATCCGGTGGCGGCAATTCAGAAGTCGGCTGAAGCGAGTCTGCGGCGGCTCAACCATGACGGCGTTGACCTCCTGCAACTGCACAACCCGATCACCCGGCCAGGCGCGGACGCGCTCCAGACGGCGAGCGGCGGTTCGGTTGGCCTTGATGCGGTGCAGGACGCGATTGCCGACGGGCTGCGGCGCGTCAAGGAGCGCGGTCTGACGCGGCAGATCGGCTTCACCGGCCTCGGTGAGACGGCGGCCCTCCACGATGCGGTGCGGAGCGACATCTTCGCGACGATGCAGTCCTACTTCAACGCCGTCAATCCGAGCGCGGGATACGCGGGCGCGAGCGGCGGCGAGCAGGATTTCGCTGGCCTGATTGACACGGCGGCGAATGCGGGTGTTGGCGTGATCGCCATTCGCGTTCTCGCGGCGGGCGCACTCGCGCTGCAACCGGAGCGGCACGCGAACGCGGGCGATCCCGGCGCGCCGCTCGCCGGTGGCGGAGCATACGACCATGACATGAACCGGGCAAAAGACCTGTCGTGGTTCGCGACCGAGGCCGGGCTGGAGAACACACTGGAGATGGCTGTCCGCTTTGCCCTCGCGAAACCGGGCATCTCCACCGCCCTTGTCGGCTATTCCGACCTCGCGCAGTTGGACGACGCCCTCCGCTGGACCGCTCGTGGCCCTCTCCCATCCGATGTCGTCGCCCAAATCGTCGCCGCCGCACGGTAAGGCAAACTAATTGAACCGCAGAGACGCAGAGAACGCAGAGAGATACGAAGGAAAAAGGATCGAGGAAACAGGCAGGCCGCATTGTACTTGTGTTCCTCCGTTTTTCCTTCTCTGCGTCCTTTGCGTCTCTGCGGTTCAATTGTTTTCTGTTTTCGATTGGAGATGCGATGCGTATTGTGATCTGGCCGGAGCAGGCGGGTGAATGGGTGGCGGTGATTCGCGGTGCGGCGGGTGATGCCGAGGTCGTGACGCCGACGAATGAGGCGGAGGCGATGGCGGCGGCACGAACGGCGGACGGGTGGATCGGGAAGTTAAATCCGACACTCCTCGAATCCGCGCCGCATCTGCGCTGGTTGCAAGCGCCGAGCATCAGCCTCGAAAGCGTCGTCTTCCCCGACCTGATCGCCAGCGATGTGACGTTGACGAACATGCGTAATATCTACAACGATCACATCGCCAACCATGTACTGGCGCTCTTTCTCGCGCTCTGCCGCGATCTGCCACGCCTGATGCGGCGGCAGGCGGCGGGCGTCTGGACGCCGCACGATGCCGTGCGGGTACGGGACCCGGCGGAGATGACCGTGCTCGTCATGGGCCTGGGCGGGATTGGCGGCGAGGTCGTGCGGCGGCTCGCCGTCTTCGGGCCGTCCATCATCGGCGTGGACCCGAAGGTCGAGACTGCACCGCCCGGTGTGTCGGAACTCGCCCGCCCCGCGCAATTGCCGGACCTTTTGCCCGACGCGGATGCAGTGATTATCTGTGCGCCGCAGACACCGGAGACGACGGGGCTATTCGACGAGACAATGTTCCAGCGAATGCGGCGGGACGCCTTCTTTATCAACATCGGACGGGGCAAGATAGTCCGGCTCGCCGCGTTGGAAAGGGCGCTCGCGGAAGGCTGGATTGCGGGCGCGGCGCTCGATGTCTTCGAGACCGAGCCACTCCCCCGTGACAGCCCGCTCTGGAAGATGGAGAATGTCATCGTCACGCCGCACAGCGCGGACGCCGGGCCACACACCGACGCCCGCCGCCTCGCGGTCGTGCGAGAAAACGTCCGCCGCTTCGTCGCCGGTGAACCGCTCGCGACCGTCACCGACAAAGCGCGCTGGTACTGAAACGGGACGAAACCGGATGAACCGCAAAAGGGGAAGGGAATTGAACGCAGAGCGCACAGAGAAGATTATTTCTATGAGCTCCTCTGCGCTCTCTGCGGTAATTCTCTCTTGGCATCCTTTGCGCCTTGACGGTTCAATCGGTTTGTCACTATGTTGGTTGGAAATGGAGGAGCATGATGGCACGACCACTACGGTTCGGGATCAAGACGGCGCCGCAGGACACGACCTACGAAGAGATTGTCACCGTCTGGAAGGAAGCCGACGGTATCCCCGTCATTGAGCATGCATGGCTCTTCGATCACTACTCACCGATCAATGGTCATTTGGACGGCCCCTGCCTCGAAGGATGGCAGACGCTCGCGGCGCTTGCCGTCGAGACGAGCCGCGTGCGCCTCGGTTTGATGGTCACGGGCAACACCTATCGCCACCCCGCCGTTCTGACCAAAATCGCCATCACGACGGACATCATCTCGCGCGGGCGGCTTGATTTCGGCATTGGCGCGGGCTGGAACGAGTACGAGCACACCAGCATGGGTATCCCGCTCTATCCACCGGGCGAGCGCATCCGGCGGCTCAATGAGACATGCGAGATATACAAATCCCTCTGCACACAACACCTGACGACGTACGAAGGCCGGTACTATCAACTGAACGACGCGCGCAGTGAGCCGAAGCCCGTGCAGAAGCCCTATCCACCGATTACTATCGGCGGCAGCGGCGAGCAGTTGACGCTCCGCGTCGTCGCGAAGCATGCGGACATCTGGAACGCCACCGCGCAATCAACGGAGATTTTCCAGCACAAGGCGAGCGTCCTGCGGGAGCATTGCGCCGCCGTTGGTCGCGATCCGGACGAGATCGAGTATTCCGTGCAAATCCCGGTCAACTACGATGATCTGGCCGTGACGGTGCAGGCGGCGCAATCGTTCGTGGATGTCGGCGCGACGCATTTGATTCTCAATCTGCGGCCGCCCTTCCCGGCGGGGATCGTCACACGGCTCGCGGAAGAAGTGATCCCAAAGATTACGCAGCGGTAACGGATCGGCGGTGGCGTAGGCTTCAGCCTCTGTCTCTTTCATTGGACGAATCTCGCCCACACGTTTCGCAGGCTGAAGCCTACACTACCAACAAAGGAGTCTCGTATGGCAACGATACAGCAGACCACGCGTGAGGCGGCCGATCGGGATGGGCTGCCCTCGCCCTTCATGGCGCTTCATCACGTCGCGGTTGTCACGAATGATATGAAGAAGACGGTCGCTTTCTATCGAGATGTACTCGGGAGTGCGGTCGCGATGGGCCATCGCCTCGATCGGCCGGGTCACGAGCGGCACTACTTCATCACCGTCGCACCGAACACCGTCTTCGCCTTTTTCGAGTTTCCGGACGCCGCAATGCCCGCTTACAAGGACGCCACGTTGCCGAGCACGGGTCGCTCACTCGATCACATCTGTTTCCATGTCGAGGACGACGCGGCGTTCGACGCGTGGTACAGGCGGATCGGTGAAAAGGGCGTGGATAACCGTTCGGAGATCATCGAGCGCGGCCCCTCACGCTCGTTCTTCTTCTCCGATCCGAACAATATCGTCTTTGAAGTGGCGACGCAAAGCAAGGGGCAACGTTTCCCGATCCTCGAAGACCCTGATCCGGCGTATTAGGCGATACGCAGGCAGCGGGCAGCGGGTCAGTAGGCAGACAATAGAATCGGCGACGCTGACGGTGCTGACCAGATCAGGGATTATTCACGATCACATTACCCGCCGCCCGTGCGGGAACCGTCGCGGGTTCGGTACCATTCTCTGTGCATGAAGCCGCCTCGTTGCGCCTACCATTCGCACCATGCGATACTCTTCCACCACGCCGTGCGCCGCCAGGCGTGAGAGAAGGGTTTTATGATGCATGCCGGTGGTATTGTCACACTGACGACCGACTTTGGGCTGCGCGATAGTTACGTCGCACAGATGAAGGGGATGATACTGCGGACGGCGCTACGCGTCACGATTGTGGATGTGACCCATGCGATCAGCCGTCACTCCATCATCCAGGCAGCGTTCGTCATCGCCGATCTCTGGCGGATGTATCCCGACGGCACCGCGCATATTGTCGTTGTGGACCCTGGTGTTGGCACCGATCGCCGACCGATTGCGCTGGAAGTTGACGGCCAGTATTTCGTCGGGCCGGACAATGGGCTTTTCAGCCACATTCTCGATGCCGCCGAGCGCGAAGGCCTGACGTGGCGCGGCGTTGTGCTGACGAACCCGGACTACTGGCGGACGCGCGAGGTCTCCGCAACCTTTCACGGGCGGGACATCTTCGCTCCCGCCGCCGCACATCTCGTTAATGGGACGCATCTCCCCCATCTCGGTGATCCGCTCAATACTCCCATTCGGCTCACGTTGCCATCGTACGCGGAAAGCGCGGGAACGATCCGGGGCGAGATCATTTACGTGGATAGTTTCGGTAACTGTGTCAGCAATATCCCGGCGCGTGTCTTGCCGTCACCCGGTACTCCCGGGGTGGCGATCGCCTGTGGCGGTCTCGCCGCGCTCCCCTTCGCGCCGACCTATGGCATGGTCAGCGAGGAGCATCCGCTCGCGCTGATTGGCAGCCACGGCTATCTGGAAATTGCCGTGCGACAGGGTAACGCCGCGCATGAATTCGGTGTCGACTCCGGCACGCCGGTCTTTGTCTCCGGGCTTGCCTCGTGACGCCGCATCCCTCGCTCTACACGATTGATCCTCTTAGCCAGGAAGATGCAGCCCTCCTGCGCGGCGTGGCGGATTTGCTCGTCGTCGCCTTCCCGACGATTTACACAGGAAACGTGACGCAAGCGCTCGCGGATGTCGTGCAGTTTGCCCCCGAAGACCGCAGCCTCGTCGCACGGGATAGCGGGGGTGTGCCAATTGGCTGGCTGCGCATGGAGCATTTCAAGAAGCAAGTCTCAGCGGAGATCAACCTGGTCGCCGTTCACCCGACGCGGCGGCGCCAGGGCGTCGGACGAACGCTTGTCATGGCGGCTGAAGAGCGCATGCGCGCCATCGGTTGCGTGACGATGCTCGCGACCGTCGGTGACACACGCGGGCGAACGAATCTCTACGGCGTGGATGTCACCGAGAACGCGCCGCGCCTTCTGGCGGACTTCGCGTGCCATGCGGACCATCCTGCCGGTTTCTTTCTTCAGATTGGCTATCGCCTCGTCGGCCTTCTCCCGGACGCCTACGGCCCCGGCAAGCACGACCTCACGCTCGCACGCCGCATCGCTGAAATTCATTAGCGCGGTGTCAGCGTGACAGACTGCACCTGCACGCCGAGAACGCGGGAGTCGTAGATCGGCGCGTCCGGCGGTGCGTAGTCTTGTGGCGACCAGACATTGCACTGCTTCAGGTCTTTGCCTTTCTTTGCCGGATCAACGCAACTGGTGATCCGCAACAAGGCGGCGCCATTGTCCGAAACCGGTAGAGCGCCGGGCGGAATCGTTACTGTATAGTCCGCGAAACCCTGTGTGAGATCAAAGTCGGCGAGTGTGGGACCATAGTCACTGAGGCCGGGATCGAGCGCGATCCAGGCGTGCGCGGGGATGCCGAGCGCGGCAGGGCGCATGCCGCCCGCGAGGCGGAGGGTGATCGTGCCGCCAGTCTGGGCGAGCGAGGCCGTCCACGGCACACGAAGGAGGGCGGTGGGGCCGGTCCAGCGATAGGGCGTCGGGTCGTTGCGGTCGTGTTCGATGCCATAGAAGCCGGCGACATCGTACTGCTCGTCCGCCTGCCCCATCGTAATTGTCAACGGCGCGGCGCCGAGTGGCGGATCGGCGTGCGCCGGTTCGTAGCGGTAGACGGTATAGCGCAGGATATTGTCCTGCGGGTTGTGTGGCTTCTGGAGTTGCAGTGATTCGAAGTCGTGGAGCGTGACTGTGAAGGTCGGGCCGAAGCGTGTCTCCGGCACGAGGCGTGTATGCGGGAAGAACAACTTGCCGCCATCGTTGCCCATCAGGATGTAAACCGGATGCGTCGCGCTCTCGCGATTCAGCCACGCTTCGAGGAGATCGCCGCGCGGGTTGTTCGTGCTGATGACGAACGACGTGCGCCCGTAGATGAACTGGAACGGTGTCGCGAGGAGGTGCGGCTGGTCGCGGTCGCCGCTGAAGAGCAGCAGGCTGTTCGCGGGGAACTGCGCCGCGATCTGCCCCATCTGCGCCTCCACCCCGCTATAGCGCCGCACCGTCCATGTCCCAGCCCGCGTCGCGACGAAGAAGAGCACGAGCAGCGCGGCGGTGGCAAGGCCGAGCGTGCGGGAGAGGGAGAGGGGGAACCTAACCCCCGGCCCCTTCCCGCGAGGAAGGGGTGACTCTTCTTGATGCCGTGGCTTATTCTGAACACCTCGATCCTCACGAGGTTCGCTCCCCCTTCCTCGCGGGAAGGGGGGCGGGGGGTTAGGCAGATTCCACACCGCATACGCCGCGAACAACGCGAAGATCGGCATGACGATGGGGACATAGTGGCGGAGGGCGTAGATATAGCCGTCCGTCGTGTACGTCTCGTTGACGAAGACGACGGTGTGGACGAGGGCGAAGGCGAGGAGGCCACCCGTCAGCCGGTTCAGGTTGCGCCCGATCAGGAGGGTCGCGCCAAGCGCGATCAGCAGAATGCCGAGCGGCGACCAATACCAGCCGAGGCGAACGAGGTTCGCATCGTGACCGGGCGGCGTCGGCGCGCCGATGTAGGAGGAGAGCGTCCCCGCGTGCCCGATCAGAATATGCGGCCGGAGGATATAGCCGTAGATCGCGTAGAGCGCTGTCCCCACCGCGAGCGCAGAGCGTGCCCATCGCCCGGTGCGCGGATCTCTCACCACTGGTAGCCAAAACGCGCGCAGCCGGTCAATGACGACGAGGGCGATGATCCCAACCACACCGGCGGCAGCGAGCGGGACACGCTGATGCCAGATATTCTGATAGACGTGGTGCCACAATCCCTCGGTGTAGCCGAGCGCGAACACGCCCGCCTGCACGACGGCGATCGCGATCATGCCGCCAAGCAGGGTGAAGAACCACGTATGCGCCCGCCGCCACGCGCGCAGCAGGAGCAGCGCGACGGCATATGCCACGACGAGCAGCAGGAGAAAGAGCGTCTCTTCATGCGTCAGTGCGGCGTTGCCGAGCGCGAGGGCGGCGAACACCGCGCCGAGCCGCATCACTGCCGCGTCTCGCCGTTCTTCGAGCAGGAGGAGCCCGAAAAGCGCCGCCATCAGCGCGAACTGCTGGTATGCCTCCGTGTATGTCTGCCGGACGAACCAGACCTCGATGCCGTTCAGCGCGAGAAACAGCCCCGCGATCAGCGCGACGGGCCAGCCGAACAGCCGCCGCGCCAGCAGGACGAGGCCAAGCAGCCCGAACAACCCGAAGAGCGCGGGCGCGTAGGCCGGGCCGAGCGTGCCGAAGAAGCCGTAGAAGATCGCCAGCCACGCGGGCCAGAGATGGAGATTCTGCGGCACAATTTCGCCACTCGTGCTATCCGTGTTGAAGCCGGTAAAACGCAAGTCGCCATAGAAGAGGTAGCGACGATTGTCCAGGTTGCCGAGCAGATGCCGGACGGTCGCCTTGTCGCCGTCAATGTCCGCGAGTACGGGGTCGTGCAGGAGAATGCTGCCCTGCTTCGCCATCGCCACGCCGCCATTGTAGTAGACACCGGTATCCTCGCCGCCAATCAGCGTCTCGCCCGGTCGGAGAAAAAGCGCCGCCCCGACCGCGAGCAGCCCGAGGCAGAGCCACGCGCCGCGATCCCACTGCCATGCAACGACCGGCAATGCCCGCCGCCGCGCGATGACGAGCAGCGCCACGGAGCCGAGCGCGATAATCAGCGCGAGCAACCAGAGCGAATACACGCCAAACATCGCCAGCACGAGCGCCACCGGCCCGACGACGAAAACACCGAGGGCGAGCGCAAGAGCGGCGCATTCGAGGGGAATAAGATCGGTGATCGTGCGGGCGGGATTCCTACCCCCCAACTCCCGCCCTCGAAGGGAAGGGGAGTGATGCAGTCGTCGTTTCTCCCCCTTCTTTTCGAGGGAGGGGGACCGGGGGGGCAGAGAGACCAGCAATAATCGGAAGAGAAGCCAACCGGGGCAACCAACGAGCAGCAAAAGAAGCGGAATACCGACAATCACCCGTACCACACTCACCGTGTACTGCCTCCCGCCCTCACCCGTTCGCCCCTCGCCGCAGTATGCGCGAGGGGTAGGGGCGTGTCAAAAGGCGAATCGGGATTGAATCACGAAGACACGAAGAACACGAAAAAGAGAAGAGAGATACGGTTTGAAGTGATGATGCTGTCTCCTCGAATCTGCCTCCTTCTTCGCTCCCACTTCGTATTCTTCGTGTCTTCGCGAGTTCAATGGTTATGGACGGCGTTTGCGACCGCGCTGCTTGCGGTATTGCTCGGGCATCTCTTCTTCACCCTGGCGCGCGACCCAGTTGCCAAGTTCTTTGTCAATCCAGTAGCCGAGGAGGGTGAAGAGACCCGCGAAGAAGAGCGCGCCCGCCGCCGCGAGCGCCGCGCCGGTGATCGCGTTACCGGCGGTGTGATTGAGATGGTCGCCAACGATGCCACCAATCTCACTCCCGGCGGCGATGCTGGCGACGCCGCCAATCACCATCGCCAGCCAGGGCCACCATGCCGGGCCGCGATGGCCCTCCGGAGGTCGGAGATGGGCGAATTGAAGGAAGAAGAGCGAGCCGCGCGCCTCGAAGAAGGCCGCGATGAAAATCGCGAAGATGAGCAGAAAACTGACCAGCCCGCCCAATGGCCCGACCGCGCCGTATGCGCCGAGCAGGCAGATCGCCGGGAAGGACCAGCGCGCGACGCGGCGCGCCTCGACGGGGTCCTGCCACCACCTGTTCATGGTATCAGCCCGAAGCGACGGGACGCATCGGCAGGCCTTGCGCGGCGAGATAGGTCTTTGCGTCCGCAATGGTGAAGACGGCGTCATGGAAGATGCCTGCCGCGAGGACGGCGTGTGCGCCACCGATCGTCAGCGCGTCCGCAAGGTGCTGGAGTGTGCCCGCGCCACCGGAGGCGATCACCGGCACATCCACGGCGGCGGCGATTTGCGACGTGATTGCGAGATCGTAGCCATCGCGCGTGCCGTCCGCGTCAATGCTGTTGAGGACGATTTCGCCCGCACCGAGCGCGACGCCTTGTTTCGCCCATGCCAGCGCGTCCATGCCAGTGTGTCGCCGCCCGCCATGCGTGACGACTTCCCAGAATGCGCCGTCCGGGCGGCGTTTCGCGTCAATCGAGAGGACGATGCACTGCGCGCCGAACCGCCGCGATCCGTCCGCGATCAGTCGTGGATCGGCGACGGCGGCGGAGTTGACCGAGACCTTGTCCGCTCCTGCCCGCAGGAGGCGCGCGATGTCGTCCATCGTGCGGACGCCGCCGCCGACGGTGAGCGGGATAAAGACCTGCCGCGCCGTCGCCCGGACGACATCCATCATCGTCTCGCGGTCGTCGCTGGAGGCAGTAATATCGTAAAAGGTCAGTTCGTCCGCGCCCGCCGCATCGTAGCGCGCCGCCAGTTCGACCGGATCGCCCTGATCGCGCAGCGCCGCGAACTTCGTCCCCTTGACGACCCGCCCGCCAGTTACATCGAGACAGGGAATAATCCGCCGCGTCAGCGTTGTCGTCAGTGCCGCCGTTGCCATCGCCGAACCTCTTTCAAAAGCGCGAACGAAGAAAATGCTTGAACCGCAGAGATGCTCTGTTAGCGGGTAGACGGTATCGGGCGCGTTGCCCAGTCAGGATCGAAGTCCCGTTCATGCATGAGCAGCGTCACCATCAAAGCCAACAGTTTGCGCGCCACTGCCACCA
>JALYUS010000068.1 GCA_030853625.1 Chloroflexota bacterium | reverse complement strand
GGCAATGCTTGGCCTGCCGGGGCGGGACGAGCAAATCGCGCATTACTGCACGACCATCCGCAACATGGGTCGCGCCGGTATCCCGATCCTCGGCTATCACTTCATGCCGAACTCCGTCTGGCGCACTTCGCGCACCGCACCGGGACGCGGAGGCGCGCATGTGACCGCCTTCGATATGGCGCTCGTCGAGGCGGCTACCCCCGCCGAGCAGCGCCAATTCGCCGGTGTAAGGGGCGCAGTACTTCTTGAGCAGGAAGTGACTGCGGAGCAGATGTGGGAGAACTATGCGTACTTTATGAAGGCCGTCTTGCCCGTCGCTGAGGAAGCAGGCATCACCCTCGCTCTCCATCCCGACGATCCGCCCGTGGAATCGCTCGGTGGCGTCGCCCGCATCTTCAAGAGCGTGGACGATTTTAAGCACGGCTACGCAATGAGCAATGGCAGCCCGGCGTGGGCGCTCGATCTCTGCCTCGGCTGCTGCTCCGAGATGCCCGGTGGCGCCGCCAACGTCCGCGCCATGATCGACTTCTTCGCCCCCAGAGGACGCATCGCCTACGTCCACTTCCGTGATGTGCAGGGAACCGTCCCCCGGTTTGCCGAATGCTTCATCGGTGAGGGGAACTACAACGCGGCGGAGACGATGCGGCGCTTGAAGCAGAGCGGCTTCACGGGCTTCCTGCTCGACGACCATGTCCCGCAGATGGTGGAGGACACGCCGTACGGCCACCGAGGGCGAGCGCACGCGATTGGCTACATGCAAGGGCTGCTGGATGCACTACAGCAATGAGCAACGATTAATGAGCAATGAGGATCGGGCTTTCTCCCTCTCATTGCTCATTGCTCGTTGCTCATTGCTTCGGAAGGAGGGCATGGTGATCGAACATAGCGACCTGACCACGAAGGTGTACCAGTGGTTGAAGGAGCGCATCATGCATCATGCCTTTCTGCCGGGCGACAAACTCGATGTACAGCAACTCGCGGACGATCTCGGCGTCAGTCGCACGCCCGTCAAGGATGCGATCAACCGGCTGACCTCGGAAGGGCTTGTCATCCTGCGCAGTCGGCGCGGTACGTACGTCGCAACGCTGACACCGACGGCGCTACGTGACCTCTTCGAGACGCGCATGATGCTGGAGTGCTGGGCAGTGCAGCGGGCGACCACCGACGCGATGTGCGCCGCCGCGCCGGGGATGCAGGCGCTCTTCGATCACGGCGCCCGAATCATCACCGGCGCGGATGTGACGGATTTCGATTATTCCGCCTACTTTGCGCTCGATCTCGATCTCCACGCCCTGCTGATCGGCCTGACCGGCAATGCCGTTCTCCTCGATCTCCACCATGGAGCGATGGCACGGATGAGCGTTGGTCGTCTCTATTACCCCGGTGAGGATGAGGTATTACGGCGGTCACACGGCGCGCACGCCGAACATGCGGCAATCGTGCAGGCGATTTCCGACCGCGATCGCGCTGGATTGCTCGCCGCCGTGCGCGCGCATATCAACGCCTCAATGGAGCATACGACATGGCTGCTTGACCGCGCGGCCACCCGCCTTGATTGCGTGCTAGACTGACCACCAGATGCGGCGCTCCGGGCGCATGGAATGGATGGATGCGGAAAGGATGGCCCTAATGGCCGATGCGGCGCTCCCGCTCGTCTTTGATGGACACAATGATACCCTGCTCGACTTGCCGGGCCGGGAGCCGGGCATGGAGCGCGATTTCTTTGCGCGCAGCGCGCGCGGTCATATTGATCTGCCCCGCGCCAGAGAGGGCGGTCTAGGCGGCGGGTTCTTCGCGGTCTTCGTGCCGGGAAAGCGGCCTGCCGCAGCGGCCGATCTCACGTCGTTCGCCTCCGCCTTCAACGATCCCGCGACCCGCCCGGCGACGCCTGACCTCGATGAGGCAACCCGCGTCGCGATGCGGATGACTGCCCGTCTCTTCCGCATCGAGGAGCGTTCTGCGGGGCAGGTCAAGATCGTGCGGACGGCGGACAAACTGGCGCACTGCCTCGCATCCGGCATCTTCTGCGCGATCCTGCACTTCGAGGGTGCGGAGGCGATTGACGAGGAACTGAACGCGCTGGAGGTCTACTACAAGGCTGGTCTCCGCTCGATTGGCCCGGTCTGGAGCCGCCCGAACATCTTTGCCGAGGGCGTCCCCTTCACATTCGGTCAATCTCCCGACACCGGGGCGGGCCTGACCGACGCGGGTAAGAATCTCGTCCGCGCGTGCAACCAACTCGGTGTGATGCTGGACCTCTCGCACCTGAATGAGAAAGGCTTCTGGGACATCGCGGCGATCACCGATGCACCACTCGTCGCCACGCACTCCAACGCGCACGCGCTTTCGGCCAGTCCGCGCAATCTAACCGACAAGCAACTGGCGGCGATCAAAGAGTCGGATGGCATGGTTGGTGTCAACTACAATGTCGGCTTCCTCACCGCCGATGGTAACAACGACCCGGCGATGCCGCTCGAAACGATGGTGCGCCACTTCGATTATCTCGTGGAGCATCTCGGCATTGACCGCGTCGGCTTCGGCTCCGACTTCGACGGTGCGACGATGCCCCAGGACGTGAGCGATGTTGCAAAACTTGGCAACCTCGTGCGCGCCCTCAAGGATCGTGGCTACGACGACGCATCCCTCCGCAAACTCGCGCACGAGAACTGGATTCGCGTCCTCCGCAAGACATGGAAGGATTGATAGCGAGAGGATGGGCATTCCCCCGTTCCCCGCGACACTGCTACAATACGTCCGGTGCGGAGCATTGTGGTCACACCACCGTAACGCGGACTCAACGTGGAGGCATGCACGCGATGGTAGCGAATATTCTGCTGGATGTGGCGCGGTTCGTCGGCTTGTTTGCCGCCGTACTCGCCGTCATGTTCGTTTTTCCGTTCGTCATGATGGTCTTCTTCCGCCGGTTCTTTCTCGGCAATCCGGAGAAGGATCTCGACACCATCCGCCGCGTTAAGTAAACGCGCGGATCGCCCGGTTTCCTCTGGTAATCAGCGGAGGACTTTTTCCATGCGCCAGAAGCCCGGTGCATGGAAGAGGAGCCAACCGACGATGCTTGGCGTCTGCCGCTGCATTTTCAGGCCGCGCGAGAGATAGAGCGTTTGCGCCGCGCGGTTGTTCGATGTGACGTAGAGCGTCAGTCGCCGCTTGTGGAGCGACCGGGCCATCTCCTCCGCCGCGATCATCAGCGCCCGCCCGACACCCTGCCGCTGATACTCCGGCGCGACGCCGAGCACCTCGACGTACGCCTCGTCCGGCGTGGGAGCGGGATCGGAGAGGAAACCAAGCACGACGAGTGCGCGCACCGCGCCCCAGAACCCGACCGCACGGTAGAACATCCCCGCGACGCCCGATACAAAACTCTTCTGCGTGCTCACCGAGACGCTACCCACGATGAGATCGTCCACCGTCGCCACGAAAACATGGTTGCCGCGCCGCGTCATCTCCGCCGCGATATATGGCGTGAGCGCGCGAACCGCTTTCTCCTGGGTGCCAAACGCCGGATTGAACTTATCTTTGAATGCCCGCGCCACCACGCGCGCGATGCCCGGCGCATCCCCGTGAACCGCCCGCCGCACAATGAGAGAAGGTTGAGGTCGGTCATAATCGCTCATTGCTCGCCGTTCTTGTCCCATCGGTAGATGCATGCTCTACTGCCGCGACAACAGCATAACGTGTTCCAACAAGCCTTGCACAAACATTCGTTCGAGAGGTCACGTACCCCCGACGAAAAGCAAGAGAGCGAAGGTGTTGAACCCCCTCGCTCTCTTGCTTCCGTTATGTTATCGCGGTCCGGAATCTCTCAGTCGCCGACATAGGCGACGAGAGCCTCCGCAGGGCGATCAGGGGCTTCTTTGGCCCAGGCGGGAATGTCTTGCGGGCCGATGCTGTCCGGGGCGATGCGCATGCGGAGCGCGGCACGTTCCAGATCGCGGCGGTTGTCGTAGCCAAGCGCGTTGAGGATGGGGTTCTGTACGTCGCGGATGTGCTCGCGCGCACCATAGATACCGGCCTTCGCGACGATATCTTCGAACTCGTTCCAGTTCCAGAGGAAGTCGCGCGCGGGCATCGCGAACGACTTCAGGACGTGCGCAATGTCATCGAGCGTGTTGGCGGTATCATAGGTCAGGTAGAGTTGCACGCCCTTGTAGAAAAAGCCGTGATGGGCAATCTCGTCCACGGCGATGATGCGCAGCGCGGTGGCGAGCGCCTTGTCGCCCTCCTTGTCGGCGCGGACGGCGAGATTGTGGTAATTGAGGTAGGTCGCGCGCTCCTGAATCATCTGGTAGACGATCATCCGGCGCGGCGTGTCGTATGGAAGCGTCCACTGCTTCTCGGAAAGGTAGTCCGCGTATTCATCCATGCGCGCCTGCGTGCGCTTGCCGGACGTGACGAGCCATGTCTCCCACGCCATCGCGTGCTTCGACTCCTCATAGCCCCAGTTCGCCTGGAACCATGCCCGCCCGCGCGAGCGTCGGACCATCGCCATTGCCTCGGTGACGAAATCGGGAAGGTAGGATTCGACAGCGAAGTAGCCCTCGACCATGATCGCGACATCCTCCGACACATCCGGTTTGCAGAGTTCCCAGGGGATGTCTTTGTGCAATTTCCAGCGCCGCGTGTCCTCGGCCTTGCGGAAGTATGCGAGATAGTTCGCATAAAAGCCGTCTTCGATCAGTTTATGGCGACCCGCAGACGTCAGCAGTGATACGGGCGATTGTACGGACATCGTTCCTCCTGAAGTATTGTTCGCGGATGGTCTTCTCTCCCGACCATCACACCGGATTCATATACGCGCGACAGTTCCTACGGTTGCTCAATTGGGTAAGAACGTTGCCGCTTTCATTGTCCACGTGCGTCCAGCAGAGCGATGTAGGCAACGCCGCGCGGGTTTCGCACAAATGACCGATCACAATTCATGCCGGAAGCGTCTCAGTCGGTGATCGGTTGCCGAAATCTCAATCAAGGTTCTCACGAGCGACGGTATGTCCTGGTATCAGCCGGATCAGGTCGTAGAAATCGCGATTGGCGAGGGGCGCTCGGCAGCGATTAGCAGTGGCGTATAATTTACGCGCTGCGTAAATAGCACAACAAATAGTCTTTGACCGACGCTTAGGATGGGCGGATACTTGCGGCGGTCTCGCGTGTGGGGGATGATATGGGTTCCTGGGAAGGTAGGGGAGATGTCCAGCCATAAATGGTTCCGTCCGATGGGCCGTGCCGGATTCGCGTTGCTGCTCATTGCGCTGCTCATTCCGATCTGGCCTCTTGCCAGTGTCCGCGCGGCACAGATTGTCGTTTCGAACACGAACGATACCGGCTCCGGTTCGTTGTACGATGCGATCGTGCAAGCGGACGCGGGTGCGGGTGGCGCCACGATCATCTTTGCCATCCCCGGCGCTGGTGTGCAGACGATTGCGCCGCATGTTCTGGTACCGAACATCACGAAGCCGGTGACGATAGGCGCAACAACGCAGCCGGGGTACGCTGGTTCGCCTCTCATTCAATACAACGGCGCCAACGCAGGTGGCGTGAGTGCTGGATTCACGCTCACCGGTGGAGGCATTACCATCAAAGGGTTCGCGATCAACGGCTGGTATAATGCCCCCGGCGCTGGCATCAATATTTTGAGCAACGGCAACGTCGTTCAGGCCAATTACATCGGCACGGATCCGACCGGCGGCGCTTCGGTCGCCAATGGAACCGGTATCTACATCGCCACCGCAAGCAACAATCTGATCGGCGGTACGGTCGCTGCGGCACGGAATATTATTTCCGGCAATAACGGTATCGGCATTTCTATTGACGGGACGGTTGGGGGCACGCCGACGGGCAATATAATCCAGGGCAACTATATCGGTCTCAATGCCGCTGGGACGGCGCTTGTCCAGAATCCGACGATTACAGGGTCCAACAAGGCTGGCGTTGATATTGCCGCCGCGAGCGGAAATACCGTCGGTGGCACGGCGCCCGGTGCGGGAAATGTCATCTCCGGCAATGCGTTCAATAACGCCGATGTTGGCGCGGGCGTCACCATTGAGCGGCGTTCGACGAACAATACCGTGCAGGGCAATTACATCGGTACGGACGCGACGGGTACGCGCGCCATCCTCAACAATGCGGGCGTCTACATTGACACATCGAGTGGCAACCTTGTTGGCGGGACGACTGCGGCGGCACGCAATGTTGTCTCCGGGAACCGGACGATTGGCGTCACGATAGACGGGAGCGGTGACGCCAGCGGCAACGCCGCGACAAGCAACACTATTCAGGGCAACTTCATCGGCACGGATGTCAGCGGTACGGCCGCAATTCCCAATAATGCCGGCATCTCAATCACCTCCGCAAACAACAATACCGTCGGCGGTACGGCAGCGGGGGCAACCAACCTCATCTCCGGCAATACCAATAGCGGTGTCGTGATCGAGGGGTTTAGCGATCACGATTCCTCTTGCGCGACGGCGGCAAGCAACGCCATTCAAGGCAACCTCATTGGCACGAACGCCGCAGGCACTGCGGCGCTCGGCAATGCGACGGGCATCGCGATTAATGGCGGATCGGCGACCACGGTCGGCGGGGCGACCGCTACGGCGCGCAATGTGATCGCCGGTTTCAGCAACACGGGTGTATTGGTCTCCAGTTATAACCCGACCGTTTGTGGCCACGACGCGACCGGAAATTTAGTGCAGGGCAACTTCATCGGCACTGACAGCAGCGGGGTCAACAACCTCAATAATGGTCAGGGAAGCGGTGTAGGGTTCGATACTGCGGACAATAACAGCGTGGCGGGCAATACGATCGCCTACACCTACCGGGGCGTCCTCGTTGCTACTGCATTCGGAGATAGCGTCCTCGGCAACGCGATCTTCACTATCGCGTTTCGTGCGATTGATCTACAAGGTGGCACGGGCAACAACAATCAGGCCACCCCCGCTCTTACCGGTGAGACGTCCGCCCCGAGCCACCAGATTACGGTCACTGGCTCGTTGAGCAACAACGGCGTCGCGCCGTACCGCATCGAGTTCTTCTCCACCCCCAATGCCCTTCCCGAAGGCAAGGTCTTTCTCGGTTTCACGATGAGTAACGGCGGGCCGTTCAGTGCGACCATTCCTGCTGCGCCCGCCGGTCAGTACATTACGGCGACCGCGACGGATACCAGGGGTGATACCTCGCCGTTCTCCAATCCGGTGATCGTCACTGCTGGCCCGCCGACGAACGTGACGCCGAATCCCGGCACGACGCCGCAGAGTGTTGTCGCCGGTAATGCCTTTAATCCGCTCGCCGTCACGGTGCGCGATGCCAACGGCAACCCGGTGTCTGCCGGGATACTTGTGACATTCACGGCGCCGAACTCCGGTCCTTCCGGCACCTTCTCGAATGGTCAGACGACGATTCAGGTGCGAACCGATGCCAACGGCGTGGCAAGCGCCCCGTTCACAAGCAATTTGATCGGCGGGACGTATCAAGTCATGGCCTCCGTCGCCGGTGTATCACCGGCGATCTTCGTTCTGACCAACGCGCCGCGTCCGGTGCCAGTGCCACGACCCGGCCCACCGCCGCAAGGCCCACCGCCGAATGCCGCCCCGTCATCGCGTGGGGGGCCGGTAATACAGGGGCAACAACCCCCGCCCGCACCGATGGGGCGATAAGTGCGACAGGAGAGATGAGACGGTTTCTCTGATCGGGCGAGGATACAACCATGCGTTTTCTTCGTGGGCCGAAACGCTTGCGCCGAGATCCGGCTGCGGCGCTCTATCTCGATCTCATGAAACGGCGCCTGATAAACAGCATCTACGGGGTAGCCGAGGAGCCGGACTTTGATCTGGCGCTCCGACAGGAAGGCCGCGACTGGCCGACCGTGGCGCACACAATGATTGGGATGAAGCGGCTCGACAATGTGCAGGCTTGCATCGAGGATGCGCTTGTCAACGGTGTTCCCGGCGATCTGATCGAGACCGGGGTATGGCGGGGTGGAGCGACAATCCTGATGCGTGCCGTGCTCAAGGCATATAGCGTCTCTGACCGTACGGTCAGAGACGCCGACTCATTTGCCGGCCTGCCGCCGCCGAATCCCGACCTCTATCCCCACGACGCGGGCGATCCTCACCACACGTTTACGAACCTCAAGGTATCGCTGGACGCGGTGCGGGAGAATTTTGCTCGCTACGCCCTGTTGGACGATCAGGTACGCTTTCTGGAGGGATGGTTCCGCGATACGCTGCCACAGGCGCCGATCACACACCTCGCGGTGCTCCGCCTCGACGGTGACATGTATGAGTCCACTATGGACGCGCTCCGGCATCTCTATCCGAAACTCTCGGTTGGCGGGTACGTCATCATTGATGATTACGGCGCGATTGTGTCGTGTCGGCAAGCGATTCACGATTATCGCCAGGAAGAGCGAATCGAATCCGAGATACGGACGGTTGACTGGACCGGCGTCTACTGGCAACGCACGCGGTGAGCGCGGCGCACGGATACATGCGGAGTATGCCTGCCTTGACGCTGACGCCCGGCCTATGCGAGAGTAACAGTCACGCGGAACGAACGAATCCTCTCAGCGTACCGTGAATCGTGGCCAGATGCTGAATAGATACAGGGCGGATGCCTGCTGTCGTGATGCGGCAGTGCGTGAAGTAGGAACAGGAAGGGTTTTCGCGAGACGATGATCACAAAAGTTCAAACACTTCTGTACAAGACCGAGACCCATCACCTCGAGAAATTCCTTGACTGCATCAGCGCCTCCGTCCTTCCTGCCGGCGATCACCTCTATCTCAATATCGGTGATTGTTCACCGACGCGTCTCGTTGACGAGCGTGCCACTGAATATTGGTCTGCCGAGCTGTTAAAATACGGCATCGAGTTCAATTACACCTTTTTTGGCGAGAATCTCGGCTTCGCAAAGGGACACAACGCCCTTTTCAATGAGACCCCCACAGGCGATCGTCTGCTGATTCTCAATCCGGACGCCGTCCTTCCCTTTCATCTCATTGCGCGGCTCAACGCATTCGCGGATACCTGCGTTGATTTTGGTATTGCGGACGCGCGGCAAATCCCACTGGAACATCCGAAGATGTTCAACCCGCTCACCTATGAGACGGATTGGGTATCGGGCGCATGCGCGCTTGTGGATGCCCATGCCTTTCAGCAGTGTGGCGGATTCGACGAACTCTTCTTCATGTACAGTGAGGATGTAGACCTCAGTTGGCGTATCCGGGCGGCGGGGTATCGCGCATACTACTGCCTTGATACATTCCTGTATCACGACAAACGGATCACCGCAGCCGGACCGGAAGCGTCCGAGGCAGAGTATTACTATGGCATCCTGAACAGTATGCTCCTGCGGGCAAAATATGGTCGGGCCGACCTCAACAAGCCAATCGTCAGATGGCTGCGCGGCAGCAACGAGCCTTTGCACGATAAAATCGCCAGGCAGTACAATCGCACGGTGAAGGGGATCAAGGGTGCGACGGATAAGGAGCGAAAAGTCGCGATCTTCACGGAAGATGGCGAATTTACGCAGCACCGCTGGCGGTATTGAATGTTCGGCAGAGGATCGAAGACGTGATTGAGCCATCGCGGCATACCGATGTAGCAAAAATGAATGGCCGGGCGAACGGCAAAATCGAGCCGACCGATGGAGAGACCGACGCGGCGGGAACGGCCATACCCGCTCCCGCCACGCCGTTTCCATACATTTTCCGCTATAGCCCGGAAAGCGTGTACGGGAACGTCGTGCGGCTTGCGGCGCAGTACATCGCCCCTGGGTTAATCGTTGATCTCGGCGCCGGCGTAGGAGCGGTCGGGACACCGCTGGAAAAAGTCGGGTTCGCGTATGTCGCGGTCGAGCGGGATGAAGAAGCGTTGCGGCTCCTGACCCAGCGCGATATTCGGAACCACGAATGTGATCTCTCCGATCCCGCGTCACTGGAAAAGACACTCGATGCCATCGGTAGCGCGAAAGCGTACCTCTTGATTGACGTGCTCGAGCATCTCGAGCATCCGGAGACTGTCCTCCAATCTCTCGCCGCCTATGCGCGCGAGCACGGTTCGCCCTACCTGCTTATCTCCGTGCCGAATGTCAGTCATCGCGATGTTGCCTATAATCTCCTCGGCGGTCATTGGAATATCACCGACACGGGGCTGCTGGATCGGACGCATCTCCACTTCTTCGCCGCACCGTCACTGCTCAAACTGCTCACCGCGAGTGGATGGCAATTGGTAACGCGGGATGATTTCACGCTGCGGCATTCCGATCAGTACGATGCTCAATCGCTGCTCCACAATGAATCATTGCTCGGCGATTTTCTCCGCTATGTGAGCGACACGTTCAACCCGGACAATCAGATCAACCAATTTCTTTGGTTGCTGAAACCTTCCGCTCCGCATGCTGAAGAGATCGTGACGACAGAAACGAAGCCAGGCGCGATTGCGACGAAGCCGCCACTCGTTTCGCTGCTCATTCGCACGCAGGGAAAACGCAATGATCTGCTGACGGAAGCGCTCTACTCCATCTATGCCCAGGATTGCGATGATTATGAAGCGATTATTTGTTTTCATAAACCAGAGGAGAATGACGATCTGCTGCTGGACGGCCTCCATACGCTGATGCGGGAGATACCCGTTCACCTGCAAACGAAAATCCGTCTGATTGAATGTGCGGAACAGGGACGAAGCGCGCCCCTTAACGCCCTCATCGAGGCCGCACGCGGCGACTACTTCGGCTTCCTCGATGATGACGATCTCTTGTTCGCACGCCATGTCTCGACGCTTAAGCGGGGTGTCGAGACGCATGGGATTGGCCCGATCTTCCAGACATTCGCCGCGCGGCGGCGCACGAACGTGCGAAAAAGGAAACCGACGCCTGATGATTTCGGGTTCCAGCCTCAGGGAAGCGCCGCAGTACAGGGCGATGTCGTGACCTACCCGTACGCGGTCGAGTTGATCGAGGCGGCATGGACCGCACCATATGACCCGCTGACACAGCAATATGCCAACGACATCCCGAACTGTTGCTTTCTCGTCCCGCGTTTGCTCATCGAGCAGACGAACATGCGTTTCCGGCTCGACTTCGAGCTTGCGGAGGATTGGGAGTTCCTGATGCGCGCCGCCCAGTTCCTCAAGGTTGTCACCCTCCCGGAAATCACCGCTGCGATTAACGTGCGTAATAACGAGAGCAACACGGTCCAAAACGCCGATCTGCAACCGGAATGGGCGGTTGCGCATCGCAAGCGGCTCGACGAGCAAGCGAAACGCCCCCTGCTCCTTGAGGGTCATATCGCGCGTCTCCTTTTCCGCAGGCACATTGAAACAGCGATCAAGCGCGAGCAACTTGAGGGGCAATTAGCCGCGCAGTCTGCACAGATGGAGAGACACGCCGCGCAGGTCGCAGAGGTGGTTGCACAAACCCACGAGAATCAGCAAATGATCGAGTGGGCGCACAGCCTCGAGCAGACCCTTCTTGCAACGCAGCAGGAGCACGAGCGGCTCAGTGCGTGGGCGCGGAATCTTGAGCGGCAAGTGCAATCCCGCAGACGGCGCGGGCCGCTCTCCCTTGTCCGGTGGGTCGTGCGAAAGATACGTTGAGCATCAGATCACCGGTCGCAGGATGACACTTACGCGTGAGGATCGTCCACCCCTATCATGCCAGAATGGGGGCAAGCCAGGGCTATTGCAAAGTCAGGCAGCGGTAAGTAAGTTGAATGCATGATCGGGGAAGGCAGCAGAGATGCGTCGTCCTTCTGCCACATTCGTATGCCCCTCCCGTCGCAGCAGTCCGAGCGTCAGATCATTGAGGATTGCGAGGACCTGTGGTCCGTTGCCTCGGCGCAGCAAACTGCGATCTTCGCCCAGCGTCACATCGCGCCGGTAGAACAAGCCGTTCTCGATGCCCCAATGCCCGCGTGCCAAT
>JALYUS010000050.1 GCA_030853625.1 Chloroflexota bacterium | reverse complement strand
AAGGCGTGCCGGATCGCAAGGTCACACTGGCGGATGTCGCGCGGATGAGTACGAGCAAGTACAAGCCGGTCTGGGGCAATGGCGCGAGCGCGCAGCAGGTGATCGCGGCGAGCTTCGCGGCGCATCTTGCGCACCTCCGCGTGGACCCGGATACGGGCGAAGTAACGGTGCTCAATTACGTCGCCGTCCAGGATGTTGGCCACGCCTTGAACCCGCCCGCCGTGATCGGGCAGATTCAGGGCGGCGCGGTGCAGGGGCTTGGCTTCGCGCTCTTCGAGCAGATGATCTACGACGACAACGGGCAACTGCTCACCGGCTCGTTTATGGATTACGCGCTCCCCGCTTTCACGCAGGTGCCGAATATCGAGACGATCCTCGTCGAAGTCCCTTCGGCTGATGGCCCATTCGGCGCGCGGATCGTCGGCGAACCACCGATCATCCCCGGCCCCGCCGCCGTCGCCAACGCGATGAAGGCCGCCACCGGCAAGCGATTCAGTTCCGTCCCGATCAACGCCGAGCAGGTCTACACGGCGCTGCATCAGGACTGACCGGGAATAGGCGATGCCCTCTCTCCCGCTGCGGCGGGAGAGAGGGCAAGTCAGCCGTTATTCCGCCTTCTTCGCCGCCATCGCCTTGCCGATGTACGCGCCGTACTCCGCCATGCGTGGGTCAAACGACGGACGAATTTCCTGCGGAGCCTCATTCTGGTACATCGTGCGCAGACTTTTCTCGATGCCGGGGTTGCCGCCGGTGAACTCCTGCACCAGTCCCATCCAGCGCGTGGCGAGGGCTTGGGCATTCGGGTCGGCTGGGTCCATGCCTGCGTCTATCGCATCGCGAACCTGCGCGATCAGTTTCGGCCATTCGGCTTCAACCTCGTGGATGCGCTCGTCACCGACGGTCTCTCGCCGCTCCTTGAGCCATTCCCGTTGTTCCGGCGTGTAATACTTTTCCACTCTGTTCATCACCTCCATGGTGTGCAGCAACTCCGTGACGGATGGCTTTTCCGCCCGCCGTAATCCCCCCGCAATCCTCTCCAGACGATCGCAGAGTTGATGATGCAGCGCGATCTGTTCCCGCAACTGGGCGAGGTGCTGCTCGATCACCCGCAGGGGCGAGACATCGCCACGATCCAGGCAATCTCGGATCTGCTCCAGCGAAAAGCCCAGTTGCCGCAGCGACATGATCTGCTGCAAGCGGACGACATCGGCGGCGGTATAGAGCCGGTAGCCCGCGTCGCTGTGCGCGGACGGCGCGAGCACGCCAATCTCGTCGTAGTAGTGGAGCGTGCGGACGGAAATACCCGTCTGTTTCGCCAGCGCGCCCACTTTCATGGCGTCGGGCCGTGCCATATTTCCTCCTTTCTCATCGGCCCCGATGGCCACACACGCACCGTACACCCTCACGTTGCGTTAGGGTCAAGCGGTTCCGAATAATTGCGCGCATACGATAATGGCAGCCGTGCGATGATGGCTTCGGGCGTCGCCCGTATGAGAATTCGCGGCAGGAGATCAACAAGAATACGGCGATCATCAGGCATGGTTATCTTTCGTTTCCGCCCGCCATCAACGCGAAGAGCGTTGTCACCGTCCGCCAATTCCTGCCGGTGCTGATCGTGGCGAGTTTTGCGTCGAAGTAGGTGGTGGTCAGTTTCGTCCGCCCCGCGCCATTTGGGAGCCACAGATAGATCTCCTGACCGCGCACGTTGAATGCGTCGGGCGGCGAGCGGTCGGGGTCGAGGCTGTCCACATTGGCCGCGCTCGGTCGGTCCGCGAGGAAGAGGACGTGGAGCATTTCTTCCGCCGCCCCCGCCGCGATGAAGGGGTTGTGCCGAATCACGTCGCCGATCTCGTCGGTCGTCCGCAGCAGCACTGGCACTCGATAGCCGAAGCGCTCGGCAATCCGCGCGGTGATCGCGCCGGGGAGCGACGCGACAATGTCCGCGTCCGCCCGGAAGATCACATTCCCGCTCTGAATATAGGCTCGTGCGTCGCGGCATCCCGCTTGGACGAATAGGTCGAGCAAGTCTTTCATCGGGAGTTTGTTCTTACCCCCGACATTGATTCCCCGAAGCAGCGCAACGTATGGCGCAGACATATTCATGAGCCTTTCGTTCGTACGCGTACCAGGAGGAGATGAGGACACAGGAATTACGTAGTTGGTCACACTTTTCATGGTGGTAGCAGGCTTCCCAGCCTGTCGTCCCGCTCTGAGAGGCAGGCTGGAAAGCCTGCTACCACCATTTCTTAACGATCATCAGTCTATGCTACCGATCCGACCATCGATGTGATCGCGTACCCGGCAGGCGGCGTCGCGCCGCGCAGGTGCATGACGAAGTAATCCCACCGCTTGCGGACGAAATAGGGATGACTGAGCGAGACGAAGCGTTCCGCCCCTGCCAACCCCCAGCGGAGATCGAAGAAGCCGTGGTTCGTGAAGGGGATGATGAGCAGGTCGAAATCCTTATTCGCGGCGATCAGCGCGTCCACGAGTTGCATCGTCAGCGAGGGGTGGACATTGTCGTCCAGTTCGCCGTGGACGAGCAGGAGTTTCCCCGTCAGGTTTTGTGCGAGCGAGGCGTTGATCTGCCCCGCGTAGTTGTCGCCTTCCGGCATGCCGATGTACCGCTCGCCCCATCCCGCGAGGTAGCCCATCTGGTTGTGGTTGCCCGCCGACGAAACGGCGACTTTGTAGAAGTCCGGGAAACTGAGGAGCGCGTGCGCCGAGGCGAAGCCGCCGCCGGAATGGCCGTAGATGCCGACGCGGTCGAGGTCGAGCGACGGATCGCGCGCCGCCAGTTGCTTCAAACCGGCGATATGGTCTTCGAGGCCACCCGCTTCGCCGAAATCCTTACCGTACGCGACATCAACGAACGCCTTCGAGCGATACGGCGTGCCCATGCCGTCAATGTTCACGACGATGAAACCGAGTTCCGCGAGCGCCTGATCCTGCCAGAAGTTGCGGCCACCGCTCTCCCCGCCGCCGAACGCTTTCGGTGTATGGATCGTCTGCGGCCCCGGATAAATGCTGTCCAGCACCGGATACTGTTGTGCCGGATCAAAGTTCGTCGGGCGGTAGATGCATCCATAGAGATCGGTCACGCCGTCGCGCGCCTTGACGATGAAGCGTTCCGGGAAGCGCCAGCCCATTTCCGTCAGCGCCGAAATGTCCGCCTCTTCGAGTGTGGCGACAAGCGTGCCGTCCGCCTTCCGCAGCACCGAGACGGGCGGCACGTCCACGCGCGAGTACGTATCCACGAAATATGCGCCGGAGGGCGAAAACGTGACGCTATGGTCGGCGTCTTCGGGCGTCAGCAGGGTGAAGTCCGCGCCGTCGAGCGTGCAGCGGTACAGGGAGCGATAATAGGGGTCGCGCCCTTCCTCTCGTCCGCCAGCCGTGAAATAGATCCAGCCGCTCACCGCGTCCACGCGCAAGGTGTCGCGTACGGTCCAGGCGCCGGATGTCAGTTGCGCTTTGATTTGGCTGGTCGCGACCTCGTAGAGCGTGAGATGGCCCCAGCCGCTCCGCTGCGACCACCACGTCACGGCCTCGCCGTTGCCGACTGCATGGACATTCGTGTTCGCCATCGGCACATGATGCGGGTAGACATGTGACGGGCCATCTTCTTCCAGAATGATGCGGCTCGTGCCGGTGGCGGCGTCCGCGATCTGGAGGGCGACGGAGCGATGGCCGCGCCGCTGGCTGATCGCGAAGACGCGCGTGCTGTCATCGCTCCACCAGACAGTGCGTTGCTCGAATGGTGTGGTGCGTGTCATCGTCGCGAGCGGTTCGCTTTCCAGTGGCGTGACATTGCCCGATGCGACATCCACGACGACGAGATGCGCGAGGGGCACATGCGCGTCGCCGACCAGCGGATAGCGGTACGGATGGAGCGTCGGGTGCGCCGTGCCATCGGTCGGGACGGATTGCAGGAGGTACATATCGCCCACCTCGCGCTCATCGAGGCGGTAGGTGACGAACTTCGTCGAGTCCGGCGACCATTGGAGCGCGGGCGTCACGGGCTTGCCGATCACGCGGTCCGTCACCGCCGAGAGCGATGATCCCGGCAGCGCGGCGTAGGCGTTGTGCCGCATGCCATCGGTCGTGATTTGTCGCTCCGTGCCGGTGGCGATCGCCCGCACAAAGAGATTATCGTCCCACACGAACGCCGCCCATTTGCCATCCGGCGAGCGGACGTCGGTTTTGGGCTGTTCTTCGATGGCATCCGATACGCACTCGTACGTCGTCAGGTCGCACGTCCACCGTTTATCCGCCGCGTCGAACTGAATCGCCTGCTCATCGTGTACGAATGCGAATGTCTCGAACGGTAACGCGGTATGGACGTACTGCGCCCCCGCCGCCTCCGAGAACGCCGCCGCTACTCGCACATGGTCGAAGGCGGGTTCGGACTGGCCCGTTCCCGGATCAACGCGCATGAACGTCGCGCCGTCGCGCCCCGCGCGGCGATACCAGAAGCGATCGCTCCCCGCGATCCAGTTGGGGCGTACCTCCGCATTGAAGACCAACTGCGTGGCATTCCAGGGCAGGAATTGCTCCGCGCGTGCGTAGTCCGCCCAGGTGATCGTTGCTGTGGCGCCATCGCCATGGGGCATAGATATTCCTCCTTCGCACCGTACCGCATTACCGCGATATGATACATTCAACCACACGGACGACCACTCGCGCCTCGTTATGGGGGCGGATGACGGATACAAACGGCAGTGATGAGGAGGGGAAGGGCGGATGGTAACGGACGCGGCAGCACCGGCAGTCACCTTTGCGGATGTGGAAGCGGCGGCGCGGCGGATCGCCGGGCACGCGCACATCACACCCGTGATTACCTCGCGCACGCTCAACGAGCAGGTCGGCGCGGAACTTTTCTTGAAGTGTGAAAACTTGCAGCGCGCGGGCGCGTTCAAGTTTCGGGGCGCGTTCAACCGCCTCAGCCTGCTCACGCCGGAGGAGCGGCGGCGTGGCGTCGTCGCCTTCTCGTCGGGAAATCACGCGCAGGCGGTCGCGCTCTCCAGTCACCTGCTCGGTATCCCTGCCGTGATTGTCATGCCGCACGATGCGCCCGCGACGAAAGTCGCCGCGACCGAAGGGTACGGCGCGGAGATCGTGCGCTACAACCGGCTCACCGAGGATCGCGAGGCGATTGCCCGCAGGCTCGGTGTAGAGCGCGGCCTGACCGTCGTGCCGCCGTACGACGATCCACAGATCATCGCGGGGCAGGGGACGGCGGTCTACGAGATGCGCGATCAAGCGCCGCCGCTCGATATGCTCGTCTCGTGCGTCGGTGGTGGCGGGCTGATCGGCGGTAGTTGCCTCGCGGCGCGCGCGATCTGGCCGGGCATCCGCATCTTCGGCGTCGAGCCGGAGGACGGCAACGACACCTATCTCTCGCTTCAGCAGGGGAAGATCGTCAGTGTGCCGCCACCCGCCTCGATCGCCGACGGTATTCGCACACTCGCGCCGGGCAAACTGACGTTCCCGATCGAGCAGGAGAACCTCGAAGCGGTCGTGCTCGTCAATGACGCGGAGATCAAGGCGGCGCTGCGTTTCCTTCTCTTCCGCCTCAAGGTATTGGTCGAGCCGACCGGCGCCGTCGGTGTCGCCGCGATCCTCGCCGGGAAGATTCCCGTCGCGGGGAAGCGCGTCGGCGTCATCCTTTCCGGCGGCAATGTGGATCCCGCTGTCCTCGCGGGTATCATTGGGGAGGCCTAACCCCCCGCCCCCTTCCCTAAAAGGAAGGGGGGCGAGCCTTCGGAAGATCAGGGCATTATTCAGAACCCCCTCCTTTTAGGGAGGGGGCAGGGGGTAGGCAGGATGGGCTACGGGGAGTTGGATACGCCGAGTGTGATTGTCGATCTGGACGTGTTGGAGCGGAATATCGCTGAGATGGCGGCGGTGGCGATGGCGGAGGGGGTACACCTGCGGCCGCATATCAAGACGCACAAGTCGCCGAAAATCGCGCGCATGCAATTGGACGCCGGGGCAGTCGGCATCACCTGCGCGAAATTGGGTGAGGCGGAGGCGATGGCGGACGGCGGCATAACCGACATCTTCGTCTGCTATCCGCTCGTCACCGCGATCAAGGTGCGGCGGCTCGCGGCCCTCGCGCGGCGACCGGGTATGACCGTCTCGACGATTGTGGATAGCCCGGAAGGGATCGCCGCGCTCTCGTCCGTCTTCGCCCGCGAACCCACGCCACTTGAGGTGCTCGTCAAGGTGGATACCGGGCTGGGTCGGGTCGGCGTCGCGCCCGGTGATGCGACGGTTGCCCTCGCGCAACAGGTGGCAGCGGCGCCCGGTCTTCGGTTCGGTGGCATCTGCATGCATGAGGGGCAAACATACAAGTACCCGGACAACGCGGAGCGTGCCGCAGCCGGGCGGACGGCAGGAGAGAGACTGGTCGCCACTGCGCGCGCGCTGGACGCCGTCGGCCTCGTACCGGCGCGGGTGAGCAGTGGCTCGACGCCCGGTGGCCCGGCGGCGGCGAGCGTCGCAGGGATCACCGAGATGCGGCCAGGCAATTACGCCTTTTACGATGCGATGCAAGTCGGCCTCAATGTCGTGCCGCCCCAGCGATGCGCCCTCCGCGTGCTCGTCACCGTCGTCAGCCACACGGCGCGCGACCGGGCGGTGATGGACGCAGGCTCGAAAACGCTGACATCGGATACCGGCGTGCATGGCATGACGGGCAGCGCCGGGCACGGCCTCGTCGTTGGCAAGGAGGATATTCAGATCGTCGGCCTTTCCGAGGAGCATGGGTGGCTGAAACTCGACCCGCAGGGTAGCGATGTGCGGATCGGCGAGATGCTCGCAGTGATCCCGGTCCACTCCTGCCCGGTCGCCAACCTTGCCGGGGAACTGGTGATGGTGCGCGGCGGTGGGGTCGTGGATCGCTGGCCCGTCGCGGCGGCGGGAAAGACGACTTAACACCCCAGCCCCCTTCCCGCGAGGAAGGGGGAGCGAATCTCTATGAGATCACGGCATTCCGGGAAACGCCCGGATAATTGTGCAATGAGTCTCCCCTTCCTCGCGGGAAGGGGCCGGGGGTTAGGTTGACGCTTTCCGGCATTCTCGTCATTGATAAGCCAGCGGGGTGGACGGCGCACGATGTCGTGGCGCGCGTGCGGCGGCTGACGGGGGTGCGGCGCGTCGGGCATGCCGGCACACTCGATCCGGCGGCGACGGGCGTGCTCCCCGTCTGCGTCGGGGAGGCGACGAAGGTCGTTGAGTACCTCTCCGCGCATGGCAAGGTCTACCTCGCGGCCGTCCTGCTCGGCACGAGTACCGACACGGACGACCTCGACGGCTGGGTGATCGAGGAACGCGACGCTTCAAACATATCCCGTGAGATGATCCAAGCGCGACTGTCGCCGTTCACGGGCGAAATTACGCAGATACCGCCCGTGTATTCGGCGATCCACATCGGCGGGCAACGGGCGTATGCGTTGGCGCGGGCGGGGCAGACCGTCAATGTCCCGGCGCGGCAGGTGATGATCCACCGGCTCACGCTCGTCGCGTGGGCTGCTCCGGTGGCCTGGCTGGTGGTAGACTGTGGCGCGGGCACGTATATTCGCGCGCTCGCGCGCGATCTCGGCCGGGCGCTCGGCTGCGGCGCGACGCTGGCGCGGCTTATCCGCCTTCGCTCCGGCCCATTCTGCGTGTGCGAGGCGTGGTCACTGGATGAACTCGCTGCTCTGCCGGATCTGCATGCCGCGTGGTCGCAGGTCGCCGTCCATCCCGATGCCGCACTCGCGGACTGGCCCGCACTGCTGCTCGATGATCGGGCGGCACGTGACTGGTCACAGGGTAAGGCACTCATGGACCGTGGCGCGCGGGACGGTACAAACGTCCGTGCCTACGACGCGGCGGGCGAGTGGCGCGGCATCGGTGTTGGCGCGGATGGCGCATGGCGACCGAAGAAAGTAGTGGGATGAGCGAACGACCTAACCCCCGGCCCCTTCCCGCGAGGAAGGGGAGTGAACCTCTGATAAACCGAGGCATTTGGGGGAACATCCGAATAATCGCAATGAGCCACCCCTTCCTCGCGGGAAGGGGTCGGGGGTTATCTTCGTCGTGATGCAGATCTTTCGCTCTCTCGCCGATCTCCCGCCCGCGCCGTCCGTGTTGACGATTGGGACGTTCGATGGCGTGCATCGCGGTCATCAGCGGCTGATCGGTAACGTCGTCGCGCGGGCGCGGGCGCGGGGTCTCCGCTCCGTCGTCCTCACCTTCGATCCGCACCCGCGCGCCGTCCTCGCGCCGGAATCCGCGCCGCCCCGCATCACGACGGTGGAGGATGAAGCCACGCTGATGGCGTCGCTCGGCGTGGATGTGCTCGTCATCTATCCCTTCACGCGGCAAACGGCGGATACCGCCGCGCGCGACTTCATGGCGATGGTCGCCCGCGCCGTCCGGCCCGTCGAGGTCTGGGTGGGGGATGATTTTGCCTTCGGCAAGGGGCGGGAGGGGAATCTCGATCTCCTGCGCGCGCTCGGCAGGGAGTTTGGCTACACGCTGCATGTCTTGCCTCGCATTCACCTGGACGACGCGCCGGAGGGCGAGATGATCGGCAGTACCGCCATCCGCACGCACTTGCTCACCGGGGAGGTCGCCGCTGCGGCACGGTTACTGGGGCGGCCCTACACGTTGCGCGGCCCGGTGGTGCGCGGCGCGGGGCGCGGGCGGCAGATTGGCTTTCCGACCGCCAATACGCAGGTTTCGCCCGGCATCGTCGTGCCGAAGGACGGTATCTACGCGACCTGGGTGACAATCGCGGACGATCCGGCCCGCTACCCCGCGATGACCTACATCGGCCCGCGCCCGCAGTTTGATAACGGCCCCCGCTCCGTCGAACCAAACCTGATTGATTGGGACGGCGATCTCTACGATACGATGATTACCGTCCATTTCATCCAGTGGTTGCGCGGCGACGCCAAATTCGCCAGCGTCAATGCGCTGGTCGCCCAGATGCGGGAGGATCAGGCCGATACCCTTGCCGTGCTCGTGGACGATGCATAAAAGGTTCGTGGGAATCCGCGATCTGCTATCCTGTCGGTGGGTGCATGGGACTCGTCGGTAGTGAAAATGAGGGAATGCACCAATGCGAGGACGAACACGGTTCCGTGGCTCAGTGATTATCCTTGTCAGCCTGATGCTCTCGTTGCTCGGCATGGGAACGCAGGGGTTAGCGGCGACCGTGACGACACCGGGGTACGATGCGGCGGCTGCGGCGGCGAGCGGGCAGACACATTTCGATCCTGCCGCATGCCCGTGGAAACTGCCGGATGGGCAGGTCGAGGGGCAAACCGTGACGTGCGGATTCGCCGTCGTGCCGGAGGAGCACC
>JALYUS010000038.1 GCA_030853625.1 Chloroflexota bacterium | reverse complement strand
CGACCAGTTCGACGCTCACCGGCGCTTCGCTCTCGTGCCAGACATCGTAGTCCGTCGCGAGGGCGAGCATGGCATAGCAGAGTTCCGCTTCCCGCGCCAATTGCGCCTCCGGCATCGCCGTCATGCCGATGATGTCGAGGCCCCACTGGCGATAGAGCCGCGACTCCGCTTTCGTGCTGAAGCGCGGCCCCTCGATGCAGAGATAGGCGCCGCCCGCGTGCACGGTCGCACCCGCCTCACGCGCCCCTTCGATTAACAGGGAACGCAGCGACGAGCAAAATGGTTCCGCGAACGAGACATGGGCGACCAACCCCTCGCGGTCGAAAAAGGTGCGCGCGCGGCTCGTCGTCCGGTCAACGATCTGATCGGGCACGACGAGGTGGAGCGGTGCAATCGCTTCACGCAGGCTGCCGACTGCGGAGACCGCGATCACTGCCCGAACACCGAGCGATTTCAAGGCGTAGATGTTGGCGCGGGACGGGACGAGCGACGGCGGAATGCGGTGGCCGACCCCATGACGGGGGAGAAAGGCGACACGGCGCCCGGCGAGGGTGCCGACGGTGATCGCGTCGCTCGGCGCGCCGAATGGCGTCTCGACCACCCGGCGCTCGGTATCGGTGAGATCGGGCATGCGATAGAGACCGCTGCCGCCAATCACCGCGATGCCAATGTCCTCCGCCATCTCTCATCCTCTCTTTGCGCCCGCGATGAGCGTACGCGCGCCGCCCCGCAGTGTCAACGTCACGCGCGGGCTGTGATACACTACCGCCATGGAATACCGGACGAATCCGTTCGACTACACGCCGGAATACGCCGTCACCTGCGACATTTGCGGCGCGGCGATTGCTCAGGGAACCGAATACGTCAATATCGCCGCCGAGGACGAGAGCGGCGCGATTATTGGCACCCTGATCGCTCATCCACACTGCGCGGAGCATCTCAACCCCGCCGATGTCGCGGCCTTACTCGGTGCGGCGGTCGGCAACGACGAGGATGATCTCGATACCTTGCTGCCACTCGAACGCTGCTGCCTGTGCGGCGTCCCGATTGCGGAGACGGAGTATCTCAACCTGATCGAACCGATGCTGCCGGGCGTCGTGGACGGGCCGCTCGTCGCGACCTCGTTCCACCTCGCCTGCTATCGCGACGATCCGGACGGCGTGCAACGGGCGCTCGACGAAGAAGTGATGAAACAGCGGGAACGCCGGATGCACGGAACGGCGGACGAATAAGCCTCGCAACAGGCGGGAGGAATTAATGGCGACGACACTGAATGTGCGTGATGAGGTTGCGGAGTGGGAACCGGAATTGGTCGCGACGCGGCGCGATCTCCATATGCACCCGGAGACGGGTTTCGATGTCGAGCGTACCGCCGGGATTGTCGCGGAACGCCTCCGCGCGCTGAACCTCGATGCGGTCGTAACGGGCATCGGGCGGACGGGGGTAAAGGGCGTCCTGAAGGGTGGCAAGCCCGGCAAGACGCTCCTCATCCGCGCGGACATGGACGCGCTGCCGATCGAGGAAGAGACGGGTCTGGAGTTCCGTTCTCACACCACCGGCAAGATGCACGCCTGCGGCCATGACGGGCATACGTCAATCCTGCTCACCACCGCTCGCATCCTCGCCCGCCGCCGCGAGGAGATTCCCGGCACAATTGTCTTCTGCTTCCAACCGGCGGAGGAAGGCGGCGGCGGCGCGCGGGCGATGATGGCGGACGGCATCATGGAAAACCCGACGGTGGATGCCACCATTGGCCTCCATCTCTGGCAGGGTTTCCCCCTCAATGATGTCGTTGTCGTCACTGGCGCCGCGATGTCCGGTGTAAACGCGTTCCACGTCACGGTGCAAGGAAAGGGTGGCCACGGGGCTGAACCGCATACAACCGTTGACGCGTTATTGATTGGCGCGACGATCATCACCAATCTGCAAGTGTTGAACAGTCGCGAGGTCGAGCCGCTAAAATCGGTCGTCGTGACTGCCGGGACATTTCACGCCGGCGGTACGGCAGGTAATGTGATCGCGGATACCGCGACGTTCGGCGGTACGGTACGCTTCTTCGATCAGGCTGTGGGCGATTATATCTCGGAGCGGTTTCCGCGCATCGTCCAGGGCATCGCGGAATCGTTCCGAGCCACTGCGAAGGTTGATTACCGGCGGTATGGAGGACCCGTCATGAACGATCCACACATGGCCGATCTCGTCCGCGCGGCAGCAGCGGATGTGGTCGGTGTGGAGCATGTCAAGCCCGGCCCACCCCTGATGCCGAGCGAAGATTATTCGGAGTTCACGGCACGCGTGCCGTCCTGCTATTACTTCGTCGGTACGAACAACCCGGAGGAAGGGAAGATCTGGGGCCATCACCACCCGAAGTTCGACTTCGACGAGCGCGCCCTCTCGATCGGCGTTGAAGTGATGGTCGGCGCGGCCCTGCGCTACCTGAACGAGAATGCGGAGTAGGGCGATGGCAGAGGAGCAGACGCGACTCATTGACTTTCACAGCCATTATTACGATCCGGCGTGGATGCCGGCGCAATCGCCGAGCGGTTTCAGCGCCGCGTTCGCGCAGGCACGGGAGATGTTGACGAACATTGACGCGCAACTGGCGGCGATGGACGCGTCGGGTGTGGACATGAAAGTCCTCAGCGCACCGCTCAGTACGCTCGTTGGGCCGGGCGAGGAGCCACCCGTTGCCTTGAGCGCGCGGATCAATGACCGCTTCGCGGCGCTGGTCGCGGCATATCCGACGCGCCTCTTCGCGCTGGCAGCAATTGATCCGTTCGGCGGCGACATTGCCGCCCGTGAAGTGGAGCGGGCGATTACCACGCTCGGACTCGGCGGCGTTTGCCTTGATTGCGCGCGCGGCGAGCGATTTCTCGATGCGCCGGAGTCTCGCCCCGCCCTGGAAGCCGCCGCCTCCCTCGGCGTGCCGGTCTTCGTCCATCCGGTCAGCCCGGCGGGGTACACGGCGCACCTCGCGCAGCACGGACACGGCGGTATCCTGATGGCACGCGGGACGGAGGCAGCCGCGAGCGTGCTGTCTCTCGTCCGTAGCGGCACATTTGATACCCTGCCCACATTGACCGTGGTCATTCCACTGATGTCCGCCTCCATCCTCCTCTTCGCCGGGATGCTCGACCGTGAGAGCATGCGCGATGGATCACCGCACCCGCTGCCGAGCGCGGCCATTAAGCGACTGTACGTGGACACGATGGGTTTCGATGCCGACACGATCCGCTTCGTCGTCACGACACTTGGGTCCGATCATGTACTCGTCGGAAGCGACTGGCCGATCATGCCGATCCCGACCGATGCGGAAGTCAATCGCGCTCTCGATGTCGCCGGATTGACGGCAGCGGAACGCGATGCCGTGCGCGGTGGCAACACCTTGCGTCTTTTTCACCGTGGTTGAACGATGCGCGGAATGAAAGGGGAACGGAACGCAGCGGCAGAAACCCTTGTGTCAGCCACAAAACTATGCAATACTATCAATGATACGAGTGGTTCGCCGCCCGCGTCGGTTTCTTTTCTTCCGTAGCACGTGGGCGCGGTCAGTGTGCCGCGTGCAGACAGACAGGTTGTATGCGCTCGTACGTTCATCATAGTTCAGCCACACGTTCCGCAAGCCCCCGGCGCACTGCGTCTCGTTCCCTTCCCGCGACAGCACGAACGCATCTTCCCACGCGCACCCGTGCGGAGCATGCGGAGATTGCCCGTGCGTCCTCCGCATGGGAACATGAGGTCGCGCACGGTCTCCAGGCATTCATCGGTCAGACGATCCCGCTCGACGCCCCGGAGCGTCTAGCGGTCACGCATGTGCTGAATCTCGCGGAGGATGAGACGTTCGCCGGCTGGTATAATTGGCGTGGCATCACGAACCCCGATATGGTTCTGCTTGGTATCCTGGTCGGCGGGCCGGATAATGACGCCACCGCCGCGATCGCGGTGGATGCGAAACTCTCCGCACGTTCGACCAAGACGCAGGTGCTGACCCAGACACTCACCCAACTGCTCGAACCCTTTCAGCCACTCACCAACCTCGTGGATGCGCTGCTCGGCGATGGCGCGAGTACACGGCTGGTCCTGCGCAACGGGTTTCACGTCGTACGCGGCGTCGCGACGACGATCGGCACAGCGGCAAAGACGACGCGCGCGCTCCTCGACCCGGAGTATGCCGCCGAGTTCGTGGCGACGCAGCCCGTGTCGTTGCGCCCGCGCCATCATCGGACACGTCCGCAACCGGCCGCTGCTCCCCTCCCGTCGCCGCGCCCGCATGTGACGGCGCCGGTCACACGCGCGGCGCTGCCGACCATCAACCACGAGGCGCTTTTCGCGGAAACGGTTTGGTCCCTCGACCGCCTCGGCGCTACGGGGGTGGAGATGCCGGAGCCGAAGGGTATCTATCATCTGGACGACGTACTGGCGCTCGATGATCGCGCGGATGCGCCCGCCGAGATCATCGTTCTCGGCACACACGGCAGCGAGCGCGTCGCGCAGGCGATTGTCCTCGGTGCAAAGCGGGCGCTCCCGGACGATCACGCGGTGCGGGCATATCTCGCGGATTTCCCGGCGCCAATCGGCGATCGGTTCCGCATCGTACCCGCCTTCCGCGTCATCCCGGGCAAGTCAGACACGCTGGCGGTGCTCGGCAATCGCCGCACGGTCGTCCTTCCTGCCTGATATGGCAAGCGGAGCACGCCTCATCGCGCGGGCGGCGGCGCTCCACAACGCCAGCATCGTCATTGACGCGCATTCCGACATCCTGATGGGCCTGACGGACGGCACGGCGGACTGGGATGATGCGGCGCCGACCAGTGAAACCGACAACGGCTGCGATGGGCAGGTCTCATTACCATTGCTGCGCGCGGGCGGTGTCACCGCGCAAGTCTTCGCACTCTTCACCGCACCGTTCGGCGTCGATTACCGCATCCTCCGGCCGGAATACGCGGAGGCAACGTTGCCCCGCGCGCTGGCGATGACCGCCGTCTTCCATGAGGGGCTGGACGGGTATCGCGCGCGATTCCGGCTCGCCACGACAGCGGCGGACATCCGGCGCGCGAAGGCGGATGGCGTGACGGCGGGTATCCTCGCTTTCGAGGGGCTTGACCCGATTGGCCATGATCTCCGCTTGTTGCGCCTGTTTCGTACTCTCGGCGTGACGATTGCCTCGCTGACATGGAGCAACCGCAATCCGTTCGCGGACGGTTCCTCGACCGCGACGCATCCGGGCGGTTTGACGCGGCTCGGCGAAGAAGCGGTCGCGGAACTCGAACGCCTGCGCATCCTCATTGACCTCGCCCATCTCGGCCCTACCGCAACGGAGGAAATCCTCGACCGTGCGACGCGGCCACTCTTCCTCTCGCACACGCGCCTGATGGACGATCAAGGGCGCGGCGCGAGCGACGTCACATTGCGGAAAATCGGGAAGACAGGCGGCGTCGCATGCGCGATCTTCTATCATATTCCGACCGTTGCCGCGCTCGCCGACCTCCTCGAACAATTGATGGAGCGATGCGGGCCGCACGGCGTCGGCCTCGGCGCGGATTTCTATGGCACGCGCCTCGCGCCCGCCGACGTGCGCACCGTTGCCGAATTCCCACGCATCACCGAGGAACTGCTGCGGCGCGGGCACAGCGATGACACCGTGCGTGGTATTCTCGGTGAGAACATCCTGCGGCTGTACGAGCAAGTCGTCGGGTAGACGGAATCGGACAGCCGCGTCGCGCTCCAACGGAAAGGAATCTCTACGGATGGCGAATCGAAAGGTGCTCGTAACGGGCGCAACGGGGTATGTCGCGAGCCGACTGCTGCCAGGTCTGCACGGGCGGTATGATCTTACCTTGCTCGATGTGCGGACGACACGCGGCGACGGCACGCCGGTCGAGGGAGCGCAGACGGCGAATCTCCTGCAGGACGATCCCGAAACGCTGCGCCCCTTCTTTCACGGTCAGGACGCCATCGTCCATCTCGCCTTCAATCGGTCGCCGGATGCGGCGATGTCAGGGGCGCATCGCGCCACGCGGCTGACACCCGGCTCCGCCTATGAGGCGGAACGGGCGAACGTGGATATGGCATACCGCGTCTTTCAACTCGCGCTGGAGGAAAATGTCCGGCGGGTCGTCGTCGCGTCATCGAACCATGCGGCGGACTGGTACGAACACCTGATCCACGCCGGAAAAATGGACGTGGTCACGCCCGATACCTACCCCAAGAGCGACAACTGGTATGGCTGGGCGAAGGCCAGTTACGAGCATCTCGGTTTCGTCTTCGCGACGGGCACACTCGGCCGGAAAGTCGAGAATGTCCATCTGCGGATCGGCGCGCCGCGCGAGATCGTCGCTGACCAGTTCGCGAACGATCCGAAGGGATACAAGCGCGATCTCGGCGCGTACCTGAGCGCCCGCGATCTTCAACAACTGACAATCAAGTCCATCGAGACGGAACAGATCGAAGACGCGCATGGCATTCCGTGGCAGGTTTTCTATGGCATCTCCGGCAACACACGCGCCTTCTGGAGCCTCGTCAACGCGCGCCAGGTGATCGGCTACGCGCCGGAGGACGATAGCGAAGTGCTGTTTGCATCCGACATCCAGCGCCTCCTTCACGACAATCCCGGCCGCACATAACGGGACCTTGAACCACGAATACTGCTCAGAGGGCGCCCGAAAGGACGCGAAGACATTGTCACGTTCAACACCGTGATGGCGGAAACTCTCAGCGCTCATTGTCGGTCGGGCGCCCGACAGACGCATCATCGTTTCAGCAAAGGAGTCACCCCATGCATTACCTCCGGAAAGGCGCGCTGGCGCTGGCGATCTGCGAACTGCTCTGCCTCGTTCTCGCCGCGCCTGCGGCGGCGCAGGGCATCTACACGAGCACGGCCACCGGTTATGACATCTCCTTTCCGCAGTGCGACGGCATATACCCGCGTACCAACGCGTATCTCTTCGGTGTCGTCGGTGTCACTGATGGCCACGCCTTCCGCAACAACCCCTGCTTCGCCAGCGAGTATGCCTGGGCGACCGGCCCGATGGCTCCGGAGGCGGTCTACCTCAACCTCAACGAGGACATCGGCACGACCGCCGCCAACGGCGAGACGGGTCCTTACGGTGCATGTCCGCCAGAGAGCGCATGCCACGCGCTGAACTACGGCTACAACGCGGCTTTCAGCGCCTACACGTATGCGGCGCAGCAGGCGCCGACCTTCGTGGCGCAGATGTGGTGGCTGGATATCGAGACGGAGAACTCGTGGTCGGAGACCGACCTGTCCCTCAATCAGGACATCATCACCGGCGCGCTGCGCTTTCTGCACGATGAGCACCACTTCATGGTTGGCATCTACTCAACGCCCGCGATGTGGAAGGAGATTACGGGCGGGTGGCAGAACGGCCTGCCCGCGTGGGTCGGGGGCGGGACGCGGGGCAACGCGCAGGCGCTCTGCGGCACGGGCTTCACGGGCGGTCCAGTCTATCTGGTGCAATACGCGCGCGGCGACTACGACGGGAACTATGCCTGCTGATGCTCTGCCAATCTACGGAACCGTTGATCTTTGCCTCCACGTTGCGTCCTTCGTGCCGTCGTGGTTCAAACCGTTCCGGGGTGCGTGTCGAGGTAGCGCTGGGCCATGAAGAGGGCGGCGATACTCTTGGCGTCGTGCAAGTCGCCGCGCACGATAGCGGCAGGGGCATCGGCGAGGGCGAGATGTTCGAGAGTGATACCCTCGTCATCTTCGGGCGTCGCGGCACCCGCGTGGAGACCGACGGCGAGATAGGCGTGAATCTCCTCGGTGCAGAAACCGGGCGCGGTGAAGAAGGTCCCCAATGGAATGATCCGGTCGGCGGTGTAGCCGGTCTCCTCGGTCAACTCGCGGGCGGCAGTTCGTTCCGGCGGTTCGTTCGGCTCGCGCGTGCCCGCCGGTACTTCGAGGAGCATCTGCCCGACCGCGTGCCGCCATTGCCGCACGAGTACGACGCTCCCATCGTCGAGGAGCGGGACGAGGGCAATCGCACCGGGGTGAATGACGACCTCGCGCCCGGTCTCGCGCCCTGACGCGAGGCGGACGGTATCAACCCGGAGGGTGAGGAGTTTTCCCTGATGGACGGTTTCGCTGCGCACGACGGTATCCGGCGAGGAGGCGTCCGCGTCGGTCATCAGCATATCCTTTCGTGAGGGATGAATGCATGGAGGCGGCGACCGGATTCGAACCGGTGATCAGGGTTTTGCAGACCCACGCCTTGCCACTTGGCTACGCCGCCGTGTATGTCCGTTTCCCCTTATCTGGTAAGGGAACGGTTCTTACTCTACCACAGGCGGCTACCGCCGTCTATCCCCATGAACATCAACCGAACAACAACCGTACACAAAGGAACATCCCGCCTCACTGGTGGCATGTGAACGGGGCGGATATACTACGGGCGTTGGCTTCTCGATTGATACTCTGCGGAGAGGGAACCGGCATGGATTATTTACTCGCGATCCTTCTCCCCCCAGTCGCATTGCTGCTGAAGGGAAAGCCGGGGCAGGCCGTGCTCAATCTTCTTTTGACGCTCTGCTTCTGGGTTCCGGGTATGATTCACGCGATCCTCGTCGTGAACAATGCCCATGCCGACAAGCGGAACAAGCAACTCATCAAGGCGATGAATACCCAGAACCACCATCCGCGCTGAACGAACACAGGGAGCCATGCGGCTCCCTCATCATTGCTCGGTACGGAGCGGCTATCGCCTGGCATATCCGTCGGCGCGGCGTGCGGTGACGGGAACACGCGCGCGGTCGGCAGCGGCCGCACCCGCGACCAACGCGACAAAGAGCATTGCGAGTAGCGCGATCACAACAAAAAAGAGCATAACCGTTACCTGAAGCATTTCCATGCGACGTTCTCCCGCCAACGATGACTGTGTACGATGGGCGTCGCGAAACCGTTTACGCCCTTGCCATGTATTTTCGTCGGGAGATGTGACAGGGAATCGCCGACGACCGGGCATCTTTCTTGCAGACCTGTCAGTATTCGCTCACTGCCGCGTAGATCGCGCCGAGAAACCGGCTGGGGACTGCGGTGAGGAATCGTGTATCACCGAAACCGGCCACATGGGCGAGCGCCGCCCACGTGGGATACGAGAGCGGATACGGCACCCAGCGATTCCCCCGGTCAGCGTCGTACTCGACGAGGATCATGCGACCTCCGGGGCGGAGGAGCGCCCGAAGCCGCCGCACGACGGGCAATTTGTCCCGCACGAAATGCAGCGCGTTCGCCATGACGATACCATCGAGCGTGGGCAGGTCGAGCGACTGCGTAAAATCGGCCTGATGGACGCGCAGCAGCGTGGCCGGGAAGCGAGCGCGGAATGTACGCTCCTGCGCGATGAGGGCGGCATGGTCGCGATCCACCGAATGGATCACCCCGTCGCCGAGCAACTCGGCGAGCGCGAGCGTGAACGCGCCACCACCGGACCCGATGTCTGCCCACACGGGACGTGCTGCCACCGCCGCATCCGTCGCCCCGCTCGTTTCGGGGAAGCCACCGCGCAACAATGCGACGTGATCGTGGTGATTCATCCCATCCCTTTCGTTGCCCCCGGTTTGACAGATCAGGCATCCCTTTCTACACTCTCGCAAGCAACGGACCTCCACGTAATCAACGCGAGGTGGCAACAGTGTCGGATGCAGGCAGCAGGCGGCGAGGACTGGTCATCAGCGCAGTCGCGGCGCTCGTCGTCGCGGCGATCTATGTGGTGCTGCGACAACGCAGTGTGCCCGATCTGCTCGTCCAGAGCGACGAGGGTTGGCAGCCCGAGGTCCAAGCCTCCGTCGGCGGTGAAGTGCTCAACCCGGGATCCTACACCCTGCGTGGCGATGCCCGGTTGAGCGATCTTATCACGGCGGCTGGCGGATACACGGAGCACGCGGAACGGACGGCCCTCAACCCCGCCGCGCGCGTGAGCGATGGCGTGGAATACATCATCCCTATCCAGACGGCGCGGGCGGTCTCATCCGCTGCCCGTTCGACGGTAACAGCGGCGACGGCCCCGCCCACCGTCAGCGCCGCGTCGGCTCCCGCCGCCATATCGTCTCCTACTGCCACATCCCGTCAGACAACAAAACGTGGCGCGACGCCCGCAGCGGAACGCATCAATATCAATACCGCGACGAAGGCGGAATTGGAGGCGCTCCCCGCGATTGGCCCGGCGATTGCCCAACGGATCATTGACGACCGGACGGCGAACGGCCCCTACCAACAGATCGAAGACCTTGCCCGCGTCCGTGGCATCTCCGCACATACGGTGGATCAACTCCGTGAACGCATCACCGTCGGTCCATGATTCATCCCAACCCCCGACAAGCGCGGTTCCCACGACGATCCGTGCGGTAACGGGCACGGGTATCTTCCCGCCGATCCTCCTACCGTGCTGCGGCATCCTCCTCGCCGGCGCCATCGGATCGAGCCACCACGATGTATGGACAGCCGTCGCATTGTTCGGGGCAGTGATCGGCCTGCTCGCGGTCGTTGCTCGGAGCGCCGGTGCGGGGCTGGTCGCGATTACCCTGCTCGCGCTCGCGGCGGGTCTCTTTCGCGCCCAACCGATGGCCGCGCGCACCGTGATCTGGCCGTCAGAGAACACGAACGCTGTGCGTGGCACGGTGGAAACATGGCCAAGCCCGCATGGGGAAACCGTGCAGACGCCGGTCACGGTTGTCGCGGTTCGTACGAATATTGGCTGGCAGTTCGCGACGGCGACCTTGCGTGCGACGTTACCCGCCTATCCGCCACTCAATCGCGGCGATGTCGTCGTCATCGGCGGCATCGCGACCCTCCACCGCAACGCGTGGCCGGACGCGGACGGCGCACTCTACGGCCAATGGATACGCATCGAGCGACGCGACGCCCCAACTTCCCTGACCGACATCCGCTATCGGGCGGTCACGCGCTTTATCGCCGGGATTGAGCGGCATGTCCGGTCGCCAGAAGCCGGTCTGGCCGCCGGGATGCTGCTGGGTGAAAAGACGACGCTCGACGCGCCGACACGCGATGCCCTGAACGCGACGGGAACAACGCAGCATGTCGTCATCTCCGGGTGGAACATCTCCATCGTCATCGGCCTGTTTGCCGCGCTGGGCAGGAACCTCTCGCTCCGCCGTCGCCGGGTGTGGGCGCTCGCCGCACTCGCCACGGTCGTCGTCTATACGTTTGCCGTCGGCGCGGATTTGTCCGTCGTCCGGGCCGCCGTGATGGGCGGTGCGGCGCTGATCGCTCCGCTCGTTGGCAGGCGTCCGGACCCGCTCGTCTGGCTCGCCATTGCGTGCGCGGCAATGACGCTGATTGATCCAACCGTCACACAAAACTTGTCGTTCCTGCTCTCCGCCACCGCGACCTTTGGCGTTCTGGTCGTCGCTCCCTGGCTGGCGAAGGTTGCGCGGCGCGTCCCAGCGGGCCGTGCGGCCCCACACCTGACGGAACTTGGCGCGGTGGCAATCGCCGCGTATTTGATGACGGAGCCAATTATCCTGCACACGTTTGGCCGCGTCTCGTTGATCAGCCCTATCGTGAATATCATCGTCGAGCCACTGGTGCCAATCATTATGGGGATCGGATTCATCACGTCACTACTCAGTTTCGTGCCGATTGCGCTCTTCGCGGATGTGGCCGGACTGTGTACCGCGCTGCCCGCGTGGTTGTTTTTGCGGATCATCTCCGCCGCCGGTGCATTGCCGATCGCTGCCGTGCGGCTGCCGCAACCGGGGCTTGGCTTCACGACGCTCCTCTATGCGCTCCCCGCGTGCCTCGCCTGCCGCGCGTACTGGCTCGGCCCGATGATTCGCGCGTCGTCCGTGACGCTGCGGAAACAGGACGCCGCGCTCTATGGCCTCGGTTTTGCTGGCACGCTGATCGTCGCGCTCGCCTGCGCCGCGTGGCTCCGCGGATACGTCTAAACGGTGATCGGTGGCAGAAACAGGCACGTAACAGCACGTCTGTGACCGAATCACTGCTGAGGTCCCTTTCTCTCGCAGCGCAATAGACTGGCCGTGCGGGGCGGAGATGAGGAACCCGGAAAAAGCATCGGAAGTCGCCTTGCGGGATTCCCCGCGCTCCGGTACACTGCGGGCGGTTCGGCGCGTTCGTCTAGTGGCCTAGGACGCCGCCCTTTCAAGGCGGAGATCAGGGGTTCGAATCCCCTACGCGCTACCATCTCCCTCCATAACGAACGGTCAGTACTGGATATGCGTCGCGTAGGGGGTGCGGGATGCCGTGGAGTTATCGGCGCAGCGCGAAGATCGGTCCAGTGCGGATCAACTTCTCTAAAAGCGGCGTTGGCTATTCCGTCGGGAACAAATACTTCCGCACAGGTACAACGGCAAAGGGACGACGATACGTATCGTCAGCGCCTGTTCCCGGTCTGCGATACCAGAAGACGCTTTCAACGCCATTGACCCGGCCTAGCCCGGCAACACCGCGCCCGACGGTCGGCGCACCTTCCCCTACGCTACAGTCGCACGGTTGGACGGCAGATGAACTCCTATCGGCTGAACCTGAGACATCGTTCTGGTCGCCAGCCAGGATAGCGGTAATCTGCGTGGCAGGTTTGATCACACTCCTCGTAATCATCGGTGTCAACGAGAACGGCATGGCAACGACGAGTCCTACACCGCCCCTCGCCGGAGTGCTTCACGCATCCAATCCTCTATCGGTGCAAACGCCGACACCACTTCCTACAATGACCCGCGTACCGACTCGAATGGCAGCCACACAGGTAGTAACAGTGAAGCAGGTAGTAACGGTGAAAGAGGATGCCGTTAACCTTCGCCAAGCACCCGACGTTGCATCACCGGTCGTTATGCTCGTGGCGCCCAACACCGATGCGACGGTCATCGGTGAGGACACAACGGGGCCGGATGGTGTGACGCGCTATGTACATGCGCGGGTCGGAGATAAGGAAGGGTATCTGCGGAGCGATCTCGTGAGTGCGCCGCACATTTCGTCGTCGGCTGTTGTGACACCAGTCCCAAGCCCTGTCGCAGTCACGACGATGACGATCCCGACGGGAACAATCGTGGCTGCGATGCCACCGACCGACCAAACCGTCACCGTCACGTCTTCCGATGCCGTCAACCTCCGCAGCGGCCCGGATACGCAGGCTGGCGTCCTCACACAGATACCGTCCGGCAGCACGGCGGCGGTGATTGAGACGGACGTGCCGAGCGACGCGGACGATACCCACTGGGTCCACGTCGAATACGGCGGCATGGACGGCTATATCCGTAACGATCTCGTCAGCATACCCTTGGTGCTGGTGGCGGCGACAGTGACACCTACAGCCGCAAATGTCGCAACCACGGTCACGAATGCTACACCGACTGCGCTAACCGCGACGGTCGGAAACGCCGTATCGGTTGCATTAATCGCGATCCCAACCGAAGGCAATACTCCGGGACCGCCGCCCGTGGAATGGTCTCCAACCCCATCCGCCAGGACGCCGGTCGCGAATCGCGCGCCATCCGCAGTCACAATAAATCCCACACCGACCGCGATAGACCGCACCTACGACGCGACCATCACAGCGATTGAGCGGCCATCCGACGCGACCGCGACCGCGATCCAGATTAACTATACCAATACGATCAAAGGGATTAACGCGACCTCGACAGCCGAGACGCAGCAATATAGCGCGACAATGACGGCGATCGCGAGCGAGTACGGCTCGCCATCCGGGGTCTCATCGGTCGGTTCGTCGGGCGGCTCCGGCTATTCGCGCCCAGCAACCGGTTTTTATACCGATCCCCAAGGCAGGGTACGGCCAATAACGGGTTCAGGCAGTGGCAGACACAAGTGATAATAGCCGCAATTGGCTGCGGACGCACCGCTACGTGTGAACGGCGGGACAGGTTTATAACATAAGGGGTTGGAATGCGGATCGAAGGGGCATTCTTCGCGGAGAAAGTGACGGAGCGGCCGGATGGTCGGCTCGATGTGGAGGGGTTCGGCCCATTCACCATCAGCGTCGCGGAGTTGCCTTTCCGGCTCTCCCAGTACGTTGTTCCCATTCTGCTCTTCTTCACACCGCAGGATCAGGGGCGTCGCATTGCCCTCGACTTCACGCTTCTTGGGCCTGCCAATACCTCGCTGATGAAGGAACAGATCATGATTGACGCGCCCTATCCGC
>JALYUS010000028.1 GCA_030853625.1 Chloroflexota bacterium | reverse complement strand
GAGGACATTCCCAGCCACCGTGACTACGAAAAGGGCACGTTAGCGATGGCGAACAGCGGCCCCGGCACGAACGGTAGCCAGTTCTTCGTCTGCGTTGCGGACCTGCGGGGCCGTCTGCCGAAACAGTACAACGTCTTCGGCAACGTGACCGAGGGTATGGATGTCGTGGACAGCATGGTCAAAGTCCCGCTTCTGCCCGGTGGCGATGGCGCCCGCTCCAAGCCCGCCGAGCCGATCACGATCAACAAAGTGACCATCGAAACGGCCTAACCCCCCGGCCCCCTTCCCGCGAGGAAGGGGGAGCAAGCCTCTGTGAGATCGAGGCGTTTGGCGGCATTTCTAGATATGCCGTGTACGCGAACCCCCTCCTCGCGGGAGGGGGCCGGGGGTAGGTAATCCGTGCGTTTCTTGCTCGTGCGGCATGGGGAGAGTACGTACAACGCGGAGGGGCGCATCCAGGGGCAGCAGGACGCGCCTCTCTCCGAGCGTGGGCAGCGGCAGGCGGAGCGGATCGGTGAACGGCTGCGTGCCTACCAGTTCGACGCCTGCTACGCCTCCGACCTTTCCCGCGCGGCGGAGACCGCGCGCGCCATTATGCGGCATCATCCCAACGTGCCATTCGCGTTCACGACGCTGCTGCGGGAAATTAAGTTCGGCATCTTCGAGGGGCGGATCATGCCCGAAATCGAGGAGATGTATCCCGAAGAGTATGCACAGTGGATGGAGAATCGCCGTCATTTCGTGCCGCCCGGCGCCGAGAGTGGCGATGATCTCTCCGACCGGGCGGGCCGCGCCCTCCGCTGGTTGCGGGAGCAGGGGCATGTGGATACGGTGCTCGTCGTCGCGCACGGTGCGATCCTCAATGCCTTTCTCGGTCAGTTCCTCCAACTTGGTGGTGAGAGCCGGTACCGCTTCCACTTCGACAATACGGCGCTCGCCGTCGTCGAGGACGAGCCATTCGGCCCGCGCCTCCTCCTCGCCAACGACACCGCCCACCTTGGCCCCGACGCTGCCTTCCCATAACGAGTACTGAGTACTGACTCGGTACTCAGTGCTTCGATCTCCAGTCGCGACGGGCGAGGCGAGCAGCGGCGTCACCGGCGATGCCATTGACGCCTGCGCCGGGGAAGGTGGACGCGCTACCGAGGTAGAGGCCGCGAATCGGCGTGCGGTAGGGCGAGAGCGAGGGGATCGGGCGGAAGATCAATTGATCCAGCGCGGCGCTGCCGCCACCGACATCGCCGCCGATCAGGTTCCGGTTGCGCTGGGTGAATCCGGGTGGCGCGATGACGTGCCGCGCCAGGATACGGTCGCGGAAACCGGGCGCGAACCGTTCGATCTGCGCCTCGATTCGTTCGCTAAATCGTTCAGTTTCCCTGTCCCAGTTGATACCGTCCGGGACGTGCGAATACGCCCATGCAGTCTGCATGCCCGCCGGGGCGCGCGTTGGGTCCGCGAGCGATTGCTGACCGAAGAGCAGGAAGGGTTGCTCCGGCAGGATGCCCATGCGTTGCTGCGTCAGGGCGGCCGTCAATGCGGTCGTCGCGCCGCCGACGTGGACGGTGCCTGCGGCGCGCGCTTCCGGTGCGGTCCACGGCGGCGGCCCATCGAGCGCCCAATCTATCTTGAAGGTCGGCGGGCCGTAGCGAAAGCGGGCGAGACGTGTCACGTACGCCGTCGGCAACGCGGGCTGTGCGAGGTGGATCAGGCCGTGCGGTGTGAGATCGCCGATGACGATGGGCGCATGCACCGTTTCGCCCGCCTCGGTACGGATACCGGTAACTCGTCCGTGCGCGACGAGGATGCGCGCGACCGCCGCATTTGTTCGTGTCTGGCCGCCAAGGTGCGTGAGATAGCCGACGAGTGCGGCGGCGAGGCTGCCTGCACCCCCTGCCGGACTCGGCCAGCCAACCAGATGGCCGAGGAAGAGCAGATAAAAGGCGGCGATGGCGCTTCCCGCTTCCCACGGCGGCACATCGGCGTGCATCGCGGCCCCGTACAGCCACGCTGCTGCGGCATCGCCCCGAAATCGCTCCGCCGCCAGCGTCTCGGCGGAGAGCAGGAGAAGGCGGGCGAATTCGAGCGCTCCGTCCATGTGCAGGCCAGCGAGTAGACGCAAGCCGCCTGCGAGCGGCGGGAACCCGCTGAGGAGCGTTTGACGCATCGCCGTCTTGTGCTTGAGATACGGCGCGATCCACGCGCGCCATGCCTGACCGTCGCCGGGTGTCAGGCGGTCGAGCGTATCTACCGTCCGGTTGAGGTCGTGGTAGAGCGCCGCCGCCTGACCATCGAGGAAGGGATGGGCCATCGCGACAGGCGGTTCGATCCAGTGCAGGCCGTAGCGTGTCAACGGCATCCGCGCGAAAACGGAGGAGGCGGCGCCTGCCGGATAGACCGCTGAGAAGAGGTCGTGCCGGAAGCCGGGGAGAGTCACTTCTGCGGTCGCCATCGCGCCGCCGAGGTGCGGGGCGGCTTCGAGGACGAGGACGGCGCGACCATGTTCAGCGAGATGAATCGCGGCGCTCAACCCGTTCGAGCCACTGCCAATAATGATCGCGTCATACCGTGCCATGCGTCATGCCGGGGGCCGGATGCGACAAAAGGGAATTGCCGCAAGAATTACATATCCCCTTAGATACAACTAAAATCATCCAACCTCCTCATTACCTTCTCCCGAATCGAGCGGAAGAGCAGGGGACGAACGCCCACCACGCAGTTCTCGTGGCGGGTCATGTACAGGATCATCTGGATCATTCGGTAATCCCGTGTCCGCGACAACCACTTCGGTCAGGGCGGAGGGTTGATCGCCCGGCGCTTTTGGGGAAAAGAGTTCGTCAATCAGGACGCGCAGCACAGCGGCGAGAGGGACGGCCATCAGCACGCCGATGATCCCCGCGATTTTCTGGCCGGCGAGGACGGCGAAGATCGTCACGACCGGATCGAGATGGACGACCCGACCGATGATCTGCGGAATGATGATCTGGTCTTCGAATTCACGCAGGATGAAATACGCGATGATCACGCCGACCATCGTGCCAACACCGTGCGTCGAGAGCGCGACGAGGCTGGCAAGCGCGCCCGCGATGATCGGACCAACGAAGGGGATGATCTCCAGAATGCCGGAGCCGATCGCGATGGGGAGGGCGTAGGGCACCGCGAAGATGCGGAGGACGATGTACGACAGAACCGACATGATGAGGATGAGGTACAATTGCCCGCGCAAATAGCGACCAAGCACGACATGAATGCGCCCGGCGATCCGGCGCACTTGCCCGACATAGTCATCCGGCACGAAGCGAGAGAGATAGGCCACCGAACGCCGCCCATTGAGGAGCAAGTAAAAGGTCGCGAAGAACCAGATGACGATGTTGATCAGCACACCCAACGTCCTCTGGGCGACCTCACGAACCTGCCCCGGTTGCGTGGCGCGGTCTATCTCCAGTTGGAGGCGGCGTGCGACGAGGGCGCGTTTCTGGAGATAGAGCGGATCGTCATACGGGACGATATCCACGCCCGCGCGCCGGAGAAGGTCCACGATCTGGGCGTTCTTCGAGACACGATCGAGGACTGAATCGGTCACGCTGACGCCGGACTTGAAGAGGCCGTTCTGTCCTGTCGTTTGACGCGCGAATTCCGGCTCGATAAGCGCGACGGTGAGCGTGACAGCGCCAATAAAGATGAGATAAAAGAGGGTAATGACCGCGACGCGCGGCAGTCGGGAAATGCGTTGCGCCCGATCAGCGAGCGGGCTGATCACATAGGCAGTTGCGATGGCGAGAATGAACGGGGCGAGAATATCACGCGTGATGAGGAGCAGGACGATCACCAGCCCGATTATCAGCACGTATTTCGTCCAACGATTCATACGCTCACTCCGTTTGCTCAGTAGACAGTAGAGAGTAAACAGTAGTCAGAAGAGAACGATTCTGATCTGTCCATTCTCTACTCTCTACCCAGTTCCGCCTCTGCTGCGATGTAGCCGAAAGAGAAGCGAGAGATACCGGGCGGCGTGGTGTCGTGGATGCGGCGAAAGATTCTCTCCGCTTCGGCCTGGTCTCCGTTGGAGCGATACCAGTTGCCGACACCATATCCCACGGTGGCATCCATCAGCACCTGGTTGTCACCCATCCCTTTATCTTTGTCCTGCGCGTCGGGCGCGAGCGTCTGTTCCGGGGTCAGGATACCGGTATACAGGAGCGTCAGGCGGTGATAGGGCCGGTTTTCGACGACCGGCAGGTCGGGCGTGATTGGCGCGAGAATCGCCGCTGCTTCCTCGGTCGCACCCAAGCGACGGAGCGTCATGTAGCGCCAGTGGGTGACGGCGACGAGCGTTTCAGCGGTCGGTGCGAAGGCCGCGCATTCCTGATAGGCGGCGCGGGCTTGATCGAACGACCCGCGCAGATACTGGGCGAGGCCGAGGTGATACCAGATCGAGAACTGAAGCGTGTAAGTGTAGGGCGTGCCGAGCGGCGAACCCGCAGGCAATTCCGGTTCCGGTGCGCGGCCCACGACGAGCCGGGCCGCCTCGCTCAGGTCGGCAATTGCTTCATCGAAACGGCGCAGGCTGATCAGCCGGTGGCCGCGATAGCGGTAGAGCCGTGCATCATCGGGATGTTTCGCGATGCCCTCGGTATAGACGGCAATCGCCTGCCGGAACCGTCCGGTCGCCCCGGTGCGCTGCCCAAGCAGCAGCGTATCCACATCGTCCGGCGCAGCCTCGTATGCCGCCTGCGCCTCGGTCAGTTGCGCCTCCAACCTCTTCTGCACATCATCCGGGAAGATCGGTCGCTGGAGCGGTTCACCCAGCAGCGATGTCGCTTCGATGTGATCGGCGCTTTCGGCAGTCTCATGACCGTGATTCGGCATACTTCCTCCTCATGCGGTACGTCGCGCGGCATCCAAGCGGTCGGCGAGTTCGTCCTCAATCAGGCCATTCTCTGCGGACACTGCATGCAGAAGGCTCACGAAGGCATCGCGTGCGGTGCGTGCTTTCTCTCGATCGAATGGCGATATGGCATCGGTGAGGTAAGCAAGAATCGTTTGCTCCTCATCGTTGGCGTCGCCGTGCGTGCAGGCGCTCGGTTCGTTCGGTTGCGCCGCCCGAGTGTCAAATTCCATATTCTCTCCTGCTTGGTAGGACATGTCTCATTTACTCAATCACGGCACTCATTACCTACGTCGATATCGGAGTACAGTCACAAGCCCATACATGGCTGCGATACTCGTCAGCATGAAGATCGCCCGTGTGACTGCGGTGTTCTCTGGTCTCAGAACCTGTGTCACCGCGATGAACAGTATCAAACCATAACCAGCACTGGCTTGCCATGCATCCATACCGAGGCGACCAGTGCGCCGCTGACGAACGAGCGCAACGAGTACCATAATGGTAGCAATGGTTCCGCATAAATCAAGAAAGAGGTGGCTGGCGTGATCGAAGGACATGAAAAGCCCCTTTGATTTTCGGCTCGTTATGTCGCATAAGTATTCTTATGCGACAAAGAAGTCTGTCATGCTTCGGTCACGCTTCCCTTGTGCCATGCGGTCAGGCCAACCGTCAGTAATTGCAGCGCGGATGCGAGGCTTTCCCCGCCGCCCTCACCCCGGACATTGACGGAGACGAGGCCGTAGCCATGCACTTTGCCGGTATCGAGGACGAGGCGGATCGCGTCCAGCACCGCGTCCATGTCCGGACCGTTCGGCTCGACCGTGCCATGATTTGGAACGTAGCGCTCGTCCAGCACGTCTTCATCAATATGGAGGTAGATCACGTCGCACGTGGCGGCGAGGGCATCAATTGCTTCGCGCATCGGCACGCCGGGGCGTCCCGGCTCGATGGCTTCAATGGTTACGTCCGTCGCCTCGATCAGGGTGCGCTCCTTCGGATCGAGGTTGCGGACATCCACCATGACGATGCGGTCGGTCGGGATCGGCGCGTCCAGTCCGGTGATCGCGCGCCAGTGCGGGAACGCCAGCCCCGCCGAAACTGCGACGGGCATCCCGCCGATCATGCCGGAGAGCGTCGTTTTCGGCGTGTTGAAGTCGCCGTGCGCGTCGAACCAGACGAGGCCGATCTTCGCGGTCGCCCCATACCGCCGCTCGAAGCCGGCGAGGACACCGACGAGGGCGTTGCAGTTGCTCCCGGTAACAAGGACGTTGCCCTCTTCCCGCAAGGCTGCCGCCACCGCTGTCGCGATATTCGCGCCGAGGTGGGCGATCGTCGTTACTGCGTCCTCGCTCTGCTCCGCTGGCGGCGGAACGGCGATCGGGCCGGTCAGACCAATGCCCGCGCCGCGTAACCGGTCGTACAGCCCCGCGCGCATGTAGGCGGCGGGCGCCTCGTCGTAGCCGGAGGATTTGTCAACGTCGTAGGGCGGAACCGTGATCGCGCGCAGTTTCATCGTTTTTCTCCCCTCGATCAGTCACGGATGCCGCCGCGACTATGATGCCACCAGTCCCACTCTTTCCCACGCCGCGCGGTGGGCGGCGACCAGTGTCGCACGGAGCGCATCGGTAAGGATACCGCGTTCCGTGAGAACAGTAACCTGCCGCGCGGGAGTCCGGTCAAAAGTGGGATTGCGAACGGTGATGCCGGGCGGCGGGTCGGCCCACACCTCTCCCGGATCATTCTCTTCGTCCATGTCCGCCGGGCGGTCGTACGGCGCGATCTTAATCGTGTGCGTGAGAGAATAGAGTGGCGTACCATATTCCTGCGCGAGTAATGCAAGGGTCGCAGTACCCATATGATTGTAAACTGACCCATCGGGCGCGATCGTGTCCGCACCGACGAAGACGGCCCCCACTTCCCTCACCCATCGCCCCATCTGCGCCTCGGTGATCACCGTGACGGGGATGCCGGACGCCGCAAGAAGGCGGGCGAAACCCTTACCATCATTAATCGGTCGCCCTTCCGGGATAATGACGGTGCGAAGACGGTCTTTGGCTG
>JALYUS010000027.1 GCA_030853625.1 Chloroflexota bacterium | reverse complement strand
CCGCAAAGCATCACGAAAGAGACGCGGATGCTGGAGCACGACATCCGCGAGGGGCGGTTTCAGAAACACATGGCGGCCGCGATGGCCTGCGCGGCGATCTGTAGCGGCTTCGAATCGCTCTATTCCCACTACGAGAATGACTTCCAGTACAAGAAGCCGCAATGGAGCCCGATCATCCTCACGCCGATCATGGCGGTGGCTGGGTTCGGCGCGGTGAAAAGCCCGGTGATCGCCCGCACACTCCTGCCCGCCGCGTCGGCAGCGGCGGTGCTCGATGGCTCGGTCGGCTTCTTCTTTCACGCGCGCGGCATCCTGCGGCGTCCGGGCGGGGCGAAATTGCCGCTCTACAACCTTATCTACGGGCCGCCCGCCTTCGCCCCACTGCTCTTTGCCGCCACCGGCTTTCTCGGCCTGCTCGCCAGCCTGCTACGACGAGAAGAGGATAGCGAGGGTAGCAATGAGCAATAAACCAGTCGGCAGTCGGCAGTCGGTAGTCGGCAGCGACCCTACCTCAGTCCTCGTACCAACGGACAAGCAAACTGGCCAGCCAATGCCGCCACGTGCGACGCCGGGCTACTACCCGGAATTCAACACCCTGAGCCAGGAGGCGTTCTGGGATGAGGCGACGCGCGCGGTCGTCCTCAACCGCGTCCAGAACGCGCCGCCGATTCGCTTCTTCAGCGCGGATGAGGCACGGCTGATGACCGCGATCTGCGACCGCCTCCTTCCTCAGGATGATCGTGACGCGGGACACAAAATCCCGATCATCAACACGATTGATGATCGGCTCTTTTCCGGAAGGATTGATGGCTATCGCTTCGAGGACATGCCGCCCGACGGGGAGGCGTACCGTCTCGGTCTGCAAGGAATCGAGGAAGTGGCCCAACACATCTATGGCCGCTCCTATGTTGATCTTGGGCCGCTGGAGCAGGATCAGGTGTTGCTGACGATCCATGACGAGAACGCGCCCGCCGGTGGGGAAATCTGGAAGCGCGTGCCGCTCGATCGCTTCTGGATGCTCATGATGGGTGATGTCGTGGATGCCTATTATGCCCACCCCTTTGCCTGGGACGAAGTCGGCTTCGGTGGTCCTGCCTACCCGCGTGGCTACATGCGGCTGACCAATGGCCGTCCGGAGCCGTGGGAAGTCCACGAGCAGCGCTACGACTGGGACGCGCCGAAGGCATCGCTCTCCGATGCTTACCATCCCATCGGTGGCACGCACCCCGGTCGCCACCAACCAACTGGGCAGGAAGGGACGCACTAACGCCGCATGCACGACGACCGATGAATGAACCGCCAACGGGGGAAAAATTGAACGCAGAGTACGCGGAGATCGCAGAGTACACAGAGACTCAATTTGTTTTCCTCTTCTCTGCGTGCTCTGCGTCCTCTGTGAACTCTGCACCAGCGTTTTCTCTTGGCGTCCTTAACTCGATGGGGAGCGCATTCATATGAAAACACCACTCTTTGGCCGATTTGAGGGACATGATACGGACCTGCACATGCTCGGACCAATCGAGATGATCGATGTGCCAATGCGGCAGTACGCGCCGGACGACGAGGTGGATTATTGCATCGTTGGGGTCGGATCGGCGGGCGGCGTACTCGTGCAGCGGCTGGCACGCGCCGGGTTCCGTGTCGTCGGCATCGAGGCCGGGCCGTTCTGGGATACCGAGCGGGATTGGGTCAGCGACGAGGCGGGATCGCATAAACTCTACTGGAACGAGTTGCGCGTCACAGGCGGAGAGAACCCCGTCACGTTAGGCGCGAACAACAGCGGTCGGGGCGTCGGCGGCGGCTCGGTCCATTGGGCAGGTTTCACGCCGCGTTTCCACCCATCGGACTTCCGCGTCTACTCGGAGGATGGCCTCGGCGCGGATTGGCCGATCTCCTATTGGGATCTGAAGCCGTACTACGAAATGCTGGAGCGAGAGATGCCCGTCGCCGGCCCCGCCTATTTCCCGTGGGGCGATCCGCACGGCTACCCGTACGGCCCGCACCCAATGGGCGGCGTCGGCGATGTCCTCCTGCGTGGCTGCACGAAACTCGGCATCCGCGTCTCGGCGGGCGGCCCGGTAGCGATCACGTCCGGCTCTCACGGCGACCGGCCGCACTGCATCTATCGCGGCTTCTGTATCCAGGGCTGCAAGGTCGGTGCGAAGCAGAGCACGCTCGTCAGCCACGTACCCGATGCCGTCCGGCACGGCGCGGAGATTCGCGACAACTGTATGGTGGCGCGCATTAATCTCGGCAAAGACGGGCACATCACCGGCGTGACCTACTTCGACCCCGATGGGCGGGAGAAGGAGCAGAAAGCGAAGGTCGTGATCGTCTGCGGCTACGCGATTGAGACGCCGCGCCTGCTCCTCAACTCGGCCTGCCCCGGTTTCGAGGGTGGGCTGGCGAACGCGAACGGCATCGTCGGCAAATATCTAATGGTGCAAGCCGGGAATGTCGTTCTTGGGCGCTTTCCCGATCTGATTCGCATGTATAAAGCGCCGCCCGCGCACGCGCTGACCGAGGAGTTCTATGAGACCGATCCAAAGCGCGATTTCGCGCGCGGGTTCGCGATTCAGACGGTCGGCCCCCTCCCGATCTCCTTCGCCAAGCAGATGATGGTCGCGAAGGGTGCGTGGGGCTGGGGCATGCGCCGCGCGATGATGGATTACAACCACTGGGCCGGACTCGGCCTGCTGGGCGAAATCCTGCCGTGGGAAGAGAACCGCGTCGAGTTGGCGGACGACACGGACCGGCACGGCCTGCGCGTGGCAAAAGTGACGTTTGCCCTGCACGACAACGACAAAAAACTGATCGAGTTCGGCAAGAAGAAGGTAGAAGAGGTGATGTGGGCGGCGGGTGCGGAGGAAGTCGTGCAGGAAGCGCGCTACGCTCATCTCGTCGGCGGCGCGCGGATGGGCAATGACCCGCGCACGTCGGTTGTGGACAAATTCGGCCGGTCGCACGACATCCCAAATCTCTTCGTCTGCGATGGGAGCGTCCTGCCGACGCAAGGCTCCGCGAACCCCGGCCTGACCATTCAGGCGCTTGCCGCACGCACGGCGGACTATCTGATCGCGGAAGGGGATCGCGTCATGCGCCGCTCGTCGGCGGCTGACGAACCCAGGGTGCGGCATGACTTGTCGCCCGCCGGTACAGCGGGTCGGGGTGTGCCGCGCCTGAAATAAAACACCCTCCGGTGGCCGGGCGCCCTTTGGGCAGATTCCGCCTACGCTACCGATTTCTCAACGCCCCACGCTCTCGGACGTAGCAATTGTGTACGGACACATGTAGAATGTGTCCGTACTATTGTGTCTGTACGGGAAGGCGGGCAGAGTGGCGGGAACAGCGACAACACCGAAACGCCGGGCGAATACGCCTGCGCCCTCCCGACGACCGACGAAATCGCCGCGCCGCGCCGCGCCCAGGCCGAAGGCGACAGCGCCGAAGCGTCCCACGCCTCGCCGTCCGCGCCCCGATCCGTGGATGGCGCTGCATCCCGGCCTCCGCCGCGATTTGATCGGCGTCGGGCTGATCGTCTTCGCGCTCCTGACGATCGGCGCGTTGCTCGCCGGGGGACATACGGGACTGCTCGATTACTGGCGGCGCGCGCTGGTTACGGCGTTTGGGTGGGGCGCGGTCGCGGCCCCCGCGCTGATCGGTGTCTGGGCGGCGGATGCCTTTCTGGAGAAAGATGAACGGCAGGTCGGCCCGTCGTATCACACCCTTGTCGGGAGCGGCCTGATCGTCCTTGCGATTCTCGGTCTGCTCCACACCCTCGCGGATGACCCACTGCAATGGGCGGAAACCCATAAAGGCGGCGGGTATATCGGCTATTTCCTCAGCGCCTTCCTCGCGCGGGGTCTCGGCACATTCGGCGCGAGTGTCGTGCTACTCGCGCTGCTGATCGCGGGCATCGGCATCTTCATGAATAACGAACTCCGCTCCATTCTTGCCCGGCTGCGCGGCCCGGAGCGGGCGGACGCGGCGATGGGCGATCGGCCCACTGTCGCTACCGCGATGCCTGCCCGTCTGCCGGAGCCGCCCATGCTGCTCCCGAAAGGGCGTAACGAGCGCACCACGTCATTCGATGACATCGGGCCACCGCCGCAACAAATCATTACGCCGCCTCCGATCATCCGCCGCCCGGAGCCGAAGCCGGATCCCGTTCCGGCAATGATCGTCGAGACACCCCAGCGCACTGTTCGTAAAGACCCGCCGCCCGCCGCGCCGCCCGCGAAGGCGGACGTGGCAAAAGAAGTGGCCGCATCGCCCGTCGCCGAGCCGATGCGCTGGACGCTGCCGACGATTACGAACATGGATCGCTACCC
>JALYUS010000010.1 GCA_030853625.1 Chloroflexota bacterium | reverse complement strand
TTCCGATACTGTGCCAGAGGCGGCGCGGCAACTCGACGATCGAGTGGGTGGTACTGCCAGCGAACGTCAGCCCGAGTGGCACGCCGACCATGAGCGCTCCCACGCTGAGCCGCAGCGTGGTCGGGATAGCCGCTGGCAGGAGCGTCAGGCAGAGCCAGAGGAAGAGCACACCGAGGGCGAGCACGGCCCATTGGGCGAGGCTGAACCCGAGGATCTTCAGCGGATCATCCAGATGGCGCGGTGTACGATTGATACGACGTGACATGTGACCCCCTCTTCTCCCCATTCATCGGTGATGGCTCCGCCGACGATGAATGGCGCTGCCGACGATGATCGGGATCAGTGCGTGACGCCGCCACCGAGCCCGGTGAGGATTTCCCACAGCTTCGTGACGATGAAGGGACCGAAGGCGATCAGGAAGAGCGCGCTCCCTGCGTAGAGCATCTTCTCCACCCCGTCGCGGCGCCCGAGTAGGAACATCACCGCCCCGACCGTGAACATCAGGATGCCGATCGGGGCCGCGATCGGGATGAGCAACTGTTCGTAGACTTTCTTGAAGAAGTCACCCATCTGGCTCGCGTCGCCCGTAGCGGCGAATGAAATGAGTAGCCGGTGGGCGGTGAGAATACAGGGAACAAGACCGGGCATACTGGTACCTCCTTACATGTCGGCCAGCCGCCCCAACACGGCGACCAGCAATTCCTTGACGGCCCGCCGGTAGTCTGCGGGCAGCGCGTCCATGGTGAGGGTGCCGTCCCCGAGCATCCGCCGTAGCGGGGCGGAGTATGGCAATGGCACGACGGCGTTGAGGCCGGACACGGCCATCCGCACCTTGGCAAGGTCGATCGCCGCCGCGCCGGAGGGGAAACCCGCGCCGTTGACGACGAGCGTCATGTCGGCGAGTGTCCGGGCACGGACCTCAGCGCGGTCGGCGGTCAGTTCGGCGAGGACGCTCTGATAGTCGCGGGCGTAGCGGCTGCTCGCCAAATAGTCAATCGCCGCCACCGTCTTCTGCATCGTCGCGTGGTCGGGCCAGCCGACGACTTGCAGGTGATCCGCCGCCTGGATGGCGAATTGATTGAGGCGCTGGGTGAAGGCGGTGCCGCAGTCGAGGATGATCAGGTTGTAGTGGACGGAGAGCAGTTTCAGGACCCGCTCGTAGTCGCGCGGGGTGAGGCGGGCCATCTCGTCGGGGCGGCTCGGCGCGGTGAGGACAGGCAGGCGGCCCCACATCGTCACGTACCCCTGCAAGAGGCCGATCCCCGCCTGGTTGACCGCCGTGAGGTTCTGGAGGAGATCTTGGATCGTCCGCAGATTCGCGTCGCCGAGCACCTGATCGATCGTCCCCCAGTCGGGATTGAGTTCGACGACGATCGGGCGGGCGAGCGGCACCTCGGCGAGGACGAGGCCGGTGGCGAGGGCGACGGTCGTCTTGCCGGGCCCGCCCTTGGGACCGATGGTGGCGAGGATACGGCAGCCGCTGGACATCATCGCTATGAAGTCGGCGATCTTCGCATCGCATTCCGTCTCGATACGTCCCGGCTGGGTCCGTTCTCGCATCCACTGCTGGGCACGGGTTGACCATGGTACGACGGGAACCGGCGGGTGCGCACGCAAGTCCGGAACCGGGATACCTGGGGGTGACGTCCTGGTTCCTATGACTGGGGTACCCGGCGGTGCGCCACGGTCTCGGTCGGGATGTGGCAGCGGAGTGAGCGTGGCGCCGCAGGCAGCATCCGACGCCATCGCGCGCAACGCGGTGGATGGCGCCACAGTGCTCCTGGTCATCTGGCGCGGTTCGTGTCGCCCATCCGGTTCTCCCAGACGATGCATGTGTTCATCCGTCTCTCGGTCCGTCGAGAACGACATGTGCAATCCCCCTTCCGCTCAATGCGCGATCGCCCAGCACAGGCAGACCATACCGGCACCCCAGAGCAGGACCGCGAGCCCGACCGCGCCGTACCGGGTGGCGATGCGCAGCAGCCGCTTTCGCTGCTCCACCCGATACATCTCGGCCAAGATGCGGTCGCGAAGCCACGGCGGCGGGACGGGTCGCGGGAGCGACCGCAGCGTCTCGAAAGCGTCGCCAGGCCTACGCACGTCGGTCATCTCTCGGAGCATCACTTTCTCCCCTTGCTTGGAAAGACCGGTCGTTGCCACGAAGCGAACCCCTCCCCTCTCACCCCATCCATCGATCGGCCAGCAGTCGAAACGTATCGCCACGATGTCATCCTCATATTCCTCATATGAGGATATAATGTCGCTATTCCTCTTATCAGGATTTTACGGATTCTTGGCATCTTCCGCAAGGGGGTTGCGCTATTCTGGGGAAAGTTGTATATAAATCCCTACCGGGGTTTTATCGATGTCGTTGTGCATGGTATCCGAGACTGGGAGGCGCGACAATGGTTCGGAGGAAGTCGGGACGGGCAGCAGCGGAGACGGCGGATCATCCCCCCACGCTCGCGGGGAAGCTCGACCGCCTCTTCCAGTCGGTCCGTTCCCCCGATGGGGATGAGTACACCTACGCCGAGGTCGTCGCGGGGATCAATACTCGCGATATTGCCAAGACCTCGGACACCTATCTCTGCGACCTGCGCAACGGCACGAAGGATAACCCGCGCATCAAGCACCTCGAGGCGATCGCCGACTTCTTCGGCGTGCCGGTGACCTATTTCCTCGATGGGGACGAGTCCGCAGCCCGCATGTACGCCCAACTCGCCGCACTGCCCATGCACGGCGACGCTGGCCTGCAACGGATCATGCTGCGCGCGGTCGATCTTTCCCCGGACACACTGAACGCCGTCGCCCAGATCCTCGAGCACG